>CAMVHB010000024.1 GCA_947167155.1 uncultured Lachnospiraceae bacterium
CCTGAAGGCTGGCAGGAAAGGAAAGAATCTCCTGACGATATGGATTGAGCTCTGAATCCTTCATCCATTTTGTCATATATTCATCATAATAACGTTTGAGATCAGAGGTGGTGGGAGCTGAAAAGCCCTCGCCATCTTTTGTTTTCAGAGTCTTTCGAAGTGTAATGATATTGTAATCCGTCATCCTCTTTCGAAGGCTTACTGGATATATCTCCTCAAGTGTCTCAAGGCAGATAGCGCAGAGCATGCAGGGGTATTCCAATATCCGCCCGTAGTGAAAGCAGCCTCCGTCCGTAAAGATGGCATGGGGCCTGTAGCCTATCATACCGGGACGGTTCACTCCCGGAATACCGGACTTGCTTGAAACAAAGACCGCAGAGATTGTTGGTGTATGACCGCAGAGCACCACCGGTATCTCATCGGGGTGGCTCTCCTCATATTTTTTCAGCTCAAAATCTGATATTCCGTCGCAGGACCTTCCGTAGAGGTTGATCCAGCGCTGTCTCTCGGTATCGGCATCCTCGGAAACAGAGTACCAGGCATGTGAGAGATAATATGTCACGCTCTTCTTTCCTGTTTTCTTTGCTGCAGGAAATGTAAACTTTGCGGAATAAGGAAGTGTGTGGAAGAAGTCAGCTATCCTGTCAAGAAGCTCATCATCCACTGAGACCTCATTCTTCAGTCTCTCATAGAAATCATATTTTGACTCGGGAGGCTCTTTTGTCCTGTTTTCACTATTCTGCCAGTCGAGATATTTCCTGTACCAGAGCAGGACCTCCTCCTCGTGATTTCCGCGAAGACACCTGATCGGTCCTTCAAGAGTCACATTCTCCATTGCCCAGAGCAGCGTTTCCGTCGCCCTCGGTCCCTGGTCTATGATGTCCCCCATCAGATAAATGACGGCAGCACTATCAGACTTTTGGATCTTTTCAATTAAAAGCTCGAGCTCACTTAAGCAGCCGTGAACATCTCCTATGCAGTAATGCATCGCTCTTGATAATAAGGGACAGCCCTTTCCTCCTTTAAGAACTGCCCCCAATCTTACCACAACGATAGTCCTTACGCAAAGGCTGCAAGCTCTCCGTTTATTTCCCTTTCAGCAGTGATGACGAAATTTCCGGATACTGTCCTTCCCGTATTGTTTTCAAAGGTGAGCGCGACCCTGTAGGAACCGGGTGCCTGAAAGCAAATGACCTCACGACCGTCTTCACTCATTGAAAGTACCTGATCCGTGACATCAGCTCCTGTTCCTGATACGGAAAGCATTTCGACACTTCTTGCCCTGGCTTTTAAATCCTGCCCGTTAAGAGAGCGGGCGAGCGAATCGATGTAGTATGCACAATCTACATAAAGCATGCTTTCAACCTCTATTTCGGAAAGCGAAAGGCTTCCCTCCTCTCCTGCTGTCTTAAGAAACGAGATGTCATTATCATCGGACGCTTTATAGCCCGCTGTGCTTCCCATAAGGAGCGTCTCCTTTCCAATTGTCTTTAACAGCCCTCCTGTTCCGGGGAAAAGGCCGGTGAAGAGAAGTCCTATCACAAGAAGCCCACTAACCGCGGAGATCAGGGCGCTTCCGTATTGCTCTATTACATTTTTCATTTTTGTCTCCTTTCAAGATCATCATGTTGAAAGATCGTTTTTTATGGTAAGGTCAAAGTCAATTGAAAAAATGTCCGCTTTGACATTGTACGAAAGCTCCATCCTTCCGTAACCCTTCCTCTCCCCGGTATCATTTGTCGTCTCCTTTATCTTCACATAAAGTCCATAGCCCCTTTCCCTTGCTTCATTGACACAGGCCTCTATGACATCGGGAGAAAGCGATGAATACTCGATCCTTTTTTCCACATCCCGGGCATATCTTTCAGCAGTACTGACAGTAAGCTCTATCCCGAGAAAGGAGATACTGACCATGGAGATCAGAAGGAGAAAGAAAGTTCCTATAAAGCTTTTGATGATAATGTCCAATTGAGATATCTCCCGAAAAAATAAATCAGATCAGCCGAGCGAAGAAACACAGCCGAAGAAAAGAAGCAGCATATCGCAAATGAGTTTGAGACCGCCGCTTAATTGCGGCAGGAGAAAGAGAGCATAGAGCCTCGAGAGACGGTCCTCCTGTGATGAGCGCTCCGACCTTTCAAATAGAAGCTGGTTTCGTCTGATGATATCTGTGATCTGTGCGGAGGCATCCCCGCCGGCTCCGATCGAAAGCGAATAGAGCATCTTCATTGAGGATCTCACCTCAGGAAGTGAAAATTCAGAGAGGAAGGAAAGATAAGGCTCCACCTTGTCGGGATCCATCTTGAGGTCGTAGATAAGCTTTTTCAACGGGATACGAAGGACAGGAGGCGCGTTGGCATATGACTTTGTGATCGCGACCTGAACATTTTCATTCTGGATGAGAAGTGAGGTCTCAAGGAGCCATATCGGATAATCCCTTTCTATCGCCCTCTTCACCCTCTTCTTTGCGGCATGCCGTTTCAGAAGATCAAGAGGCAGCTTTGTATTGCAGGCGAGCATCCTCTTGTAAACCTCCTCCATCTCATCATCCTCCTCCTTCTCCTCCTCGTCGGATGCGGAAAGAAAGGAATCCGCTCTGTAAAAAATGAAGAGGTCAAAGACAAGGACTGCCGTAGTCACGATATTTCCGAGCGCGTTTTTGGATATGTCCACATTGAGCCGCCCCGATATGAAATAGATGCCTGAACAAAGGATCAGGGATGAGGCTATTGAAAAAAAGACATTGCGCCTCTCACGCCTCTTCTTCAATAGAAGCTCATATATCCTGTCCGCCATCATCCTTCTGTAGCTCAAAAGCAATAATATCTGGTCGTCGCAATTTCCTCCAAGTTTCTCCGCCTCAAGCGCGAAGCGGTGCACCATCTTTATCACCCGTCCGGGGTGCTCACGTTCTATGATGGAAAGGGCATGGCTTTCAACATCGGCTTCGTTGTAGGTATGCCTGATATGGTCGATCGCGCGGGAGATTGCGTTCTTCATCCTGCCGCCTTCAAAGAGGCAGTTGACATCACAAAGCGCCGAAAGTATCTTTTTTGATCTTTTGAAGGAATAGAGAAACTGCTCGATATAGATGGATGTATCTGAAAATCTCTGTTGAATGAAACGGTTTTTTGCCGCATTCCTTATGAAAAAAGGAAGGATAATGACAAGAGATGAAACAAGTATCAGTCTGTAAAAGACAGGCAGAGAGAAGAACCGCCCGAGGAGGAGCATTGAAGACGCCGCAAGAGAATAAAGAAATACACTTTTCTTTGCGGAGAAAACATAGCCGTATTCTTTCAGCTCATCAGACAGCCCCTGCCTTGGCAAGGCTTGCGCCCCCATGTAACAACCTTCCTTTCTTCTTAGGTGATAGCATCTTTCGCCCTATATCATTCATCCTCCATGCCTGGACTATTGAAGGCTCGCTGTCATTTTCCGCCGTGCTTACGAGGATCCTGTCCGACGAGAAAAAAAATGATTCTTCATCCCCCTTACACTTTTCTGCCCAGGAAAGCTCGCAGCCTATAGCTTCTTTCATCTTTTTCATTATCCCCTCCGGCACCTCTTCTCCTGTAAATGCCCCATCCTCAAATACTACGTAAAGATGATTTTTTCCGTTGCGCCGCTCAAAAAAACCTATCTCATCTATCGTGCGCCTGAGCACTCCCCCTATGATCTTTTTCTTGATGAGAATCCCGACATCTATAAACTCGTAAACATTGTTTATGAAGCGTCCCTCGTCTGCTACCTCTCCTGCCATATTCAGCATCCTATCCGGTATCTTTCTGATGTCGTCTGCATGAAGTGTCGTCATTCCCTTGACACCCGTTGAGAATCCCTCAAGGAGCCTTTTCACCTCGCGCCCTCTCGCCTCTGAAAGCATCATCCACTTGGGATTCAGTCGCATAGAGGCCTTGATCGCAGCGCTGTAATCAAGTCTGTTTCCTATCCGAAGCTCTACGCAATCGTGTCCCGGCGAGAGGCTTTTGAAATGCCATTCCGGATTGTCCTCTATCGTGATGACCCGCTCGTCATTTTTGATAAATGTCGAGAAGAACTTCGCGCATTCAGTCTTTCCGGCCCCCGGTTCTCCAATGAATACCATATTGAGATGCGATTTCACGCAGTCCTTCAAAAGGGAGATGACCGGTTTTTTTGCATAGCCATCCTTTTCCATCGTTTTCTCGTCCATCCTGGTCTTTGGAAGCGACCTTCTTATGGATAATGAAAGCCCGCCCTGGGAAACCGAAGGATGGACTATCGTGATCCGAAGCGTATCCGTATCCGCTTCAAGCACGGGTGACTCCTTGTTGAAGGGAAGGCTGACAAGATTTGCGACCCTCATTGAAAAGGCGGAAAGAAAGGCATTGTCAAGCCTGCTCTCATCAATCCTCTTTCTATTCATATCCTTGTCCGTCGTAAAGATTACCCCCTCCGACGCATCAATATCAGTGATGTTCTGATCATTGATAAGCGGATAAAGCGGGCCGAAAAAGCCCATGTCAATCTTTTCTTCAGCCATATCAACCTCCTGCAGAAATAATATTTTCAACAGCGCTTGTCACACCGCCTGCCGCAGCGCTCCCGTTGATCCCGCCTGCAGATTCAGCGCTTCTGAAGAAGCCCGAGATAAGCTCGGAAAAAGCCTGTCCCACAACAGATCCCGCATCTGTTCCGATCAAAAATGAAATGAGCCCGATCAGGGCGACGATAGATACGACCGTAATGATCGCCGGTCCGTATTCCTTTAAGATGTCCTGCATGCCGACCACCTCCTGACTATAAAGATGCAGAACAAAGATCTGACAAAAAGAAATGACCTTTCATGAAAAGTGTAGGACGGAATATATCAGCCTTTTGAAAAAAATGCAAGAAAAAAGGACACGATTTAATAAAAGTTTTAAAAAGTGCCCTTTATTTTTATAAATATTTTATAAACTGCGCTTCGCTTTATCTGTCAGAAGCAAGAATGTATATGAGCGGTGAGTTCCAGTATATCGTCACCTCATTGGTTGAGTAGCTCTGGGCATTGTCAGCGTAGCACTTCATAGGAGATAGCCCGAAAAGTATGGTCTTTGCGTAGGAGTCGTCGAGATTCGAGTTGGGACCGCCGACAAGCATCCCCGGTACAGCATGCCCCGCTGCCTCGGAAGGCCTGTGATGCGGATCCTTCGGTGAGAAGGTCCCCTCCCCCGTGATATAGCAGTATCCAAGACAGTTTGCCCCAAGAAGATAATCAATCTGTTTTATCGCAAGCTCCTTTGCCGCGTCGTCTCCCGAAACCTTTGAATACATGAAGAGCGCCATAGCATTGTTTGCGATCGTCATATTGGAGCCCCAGGGGAAGTTCTTTGAAAGGGTTGTAAAATACGGCTCCTTCCCTGCTCTTTCGATCAGACTCTTCGCGGTCTCTGATAGATTTGAAAGCGCCTTGTCAGCTATCCCGGAAACATCCCTGTCTTTTACATCCTTCGCCTTTGAAAGTGCATAATCCGCATAGGTCCCGACCGCTGCCCAGCCAAGGCCTTTATTTATCTTTTCATCGGAGACCGCTTCAAGCACGCTGTCGCGGTAATTCCCGGCTTCCCCGGAGGGAACCGAAAGGAAGAGCTCGGCAGCCGCCCAATATCTCTCATCCTTTGATACAGAATCCGGATACTCTCCCGTCTCTATCCCTTCGGGATTCTTGAATCCTACGGTATTGGCGGGATGAGTAAGAAGATAATCATAAGCCTTCTTCGCGGCTGAAAGGCACCTATCTGAAAAAGCAGCGTCAATATCTTTGTAGACGATTGAGGCGTGCGCCATTACCGCCGAGATTGTCCCTGTAGCCGTATCGGATATGGGGGAAAGGATGAGGGGCGCGGTATCCGCTGCCGCGTCAACGCTTGTATCGGGAAATACAGCAGTAGTCACCTTGTGATAGACTCCGCCCGATGCGCTGTCCTGCATCTTGAGCAAAAAGTCAAGCTCATAACGCGCCTCGTCAAGTATGTCCGGGATCCTGTTCCCGCTCTCCGGGATACCGAGGTCATCCGAATCATACCCCGTATCCTCATATGTGATCAAAAGATCATAGACCGCCTTTGCCCCGGGAACAGTATATTTCCCATAGTCTCCTGCGTCATGCCAGCCGCCGTTCACATCCTTTGTCTGGTCGGTCCCGTAAATCGCAGCCGGCTGTGTGTGGCAGGGGTCGTGCGAAAATTCATTGTTTTCACCAAATGTGACAGCTGTCCCGCAGCGCTGTGAATAAAGCATCAAAATCGAGTCCCGAAGTGCCTTGTCACTTAGGTTTTCCCCAATCTCAAAGGGGAAGGAGCTCCCAAAGCCATCCACATAGATGTAATAATTCCCGGGCGTCTCAAATTCTGAAAAATCGCCCCTCTTTATGATCTGTCCGGCGCCATCGGAATACATGCCGTCATCAAGCTTTCCCTCAAAGACCACTGTCTTTTTTTCGGTGTCGCATACATAGAATAATGAGGCCTCGGGCGCTCTCTCGACAAATACAGTCTTCTTGGCCTTTGGTTTATATCCAAGCTGGTTGATATTCACCTTCACATAATCAGGCAAAGCATTTACGACCTGTGCGTTTGAAGCGTCCTTTACAACAAGTTTGATATTATCGATATAAATATTATGAGCCGGGGTATCAGGATCCATCCCTTCGATACGCCCCATATTGAAAACGAGGCGCGGCGCGGGATCGGAATCCTCCTTCATCTCAAAGTCTTTCGAGAAATGAAGGACCTCCGGTGTCACATTGATATATTCCCCGACATAGGCGTGATAATCCCCGCCGTTCTTCTGGAGGCGGTATTCGACCTTTCTTGGAATATCGCATCTGATATCAAATGAGTAAGTATAAACGCAGCCATTCGAAAGAGCAAAACCGTCCCTGTACGCCTGATCGGCATAATCCACAACACCGATATTTTTGATATCACAGACCAGCTCTCCTCCGGATACACGAAGATTGAATGTTCCACCCTTGGTATATTCCGAAAAACCGCCCTTCTCTCCGGAGCTTGAGTCAAACTGGATATTAATGATCTCATCACCGTTTTGAAGAGGCTTTATATCATCACTTCCCGCAGCTTTTTCAACATCTGTAAGAAGTGCGGGTCCGTATGCCACAAGGTTTCCCACCATTGAAGAAGGTATTGCGCTGCTTGAAACTGCGGAAGAGCCGCTTGTTGGTTCCGTCGTCTTTCCCGCACAGGAGGAAAGGGGCAGTATCAATACGGCCGAAAGGATAACAGCAGCGATTTTTTTGGTTTTTCCCATAGCTTTCCCTCCAAAGAGACAATACCTTCCGGTGTTGGGTAATTTTTTAAAGAATAATGGCTCCGACCGCCTTTTCAAATTCATCGTCTGATAGAGCTTCAACCTCGCCCTTGTCACAGAACTCAGCTACAGAAGGATCTATCGGAAGCTTTGCAAGTACGGGTATCCCTGCGGCACCGGAAACTGCATCAAGATCCGACTTTCCGAATATCTCATGGCGTTCGCCGCAGTTTTTGCATTCAAAGAAACTTAGATTTTCTATAATGCCGATTATCCTGATGCCCATCATTGAAGCCATATTCCTCGCCTTGTTCACAATCATGGAAACCAGCTGCTGGGGGGATGTCACAAGGACTATCCCTTCAACGGGGAAGGACTGGAAAACAGTGAGCGGCACATCCCCTGTTCCCGGAGGCATATCTATCAAAAGATAATCAAGCTCTCCCCAGATCACATCGGTCCAGAACTGCTTCACAGCGCCTGCGATGACAGGACCTCTCCAGATCACGGGAGTTTCCTCATCCGGAAGGATGAGATTGATCGACATTATCTTTATCCCGCCCTTTGATTCCACAGGATAGCTTCCTTCCTCAACCGCGTAGGCAGGACCTTTTACGCCGAAGAGCTTCGGGATTGAAGGACCTGTGATATCAGCATCAAGTATCCCGACCTTAAAGCCCTTGTTTTTGAGGCAATTTGCAAGAGATGCGGTGACATAGGATTTCCCGACACCGCCCTTTCCGCTCATGACAGCGATCACATGCTTGATATGAGAGCCTTTGTTTCCTTCTACGAGAAAAGACTGCTCCCTCTCTTTTTCTTCCTTTTCAACCTCTTCCACTTTTTTTCCGGAGCGCGCGAGAACCCTCTCTGCCGCCTCTCTTCCGAGTCTTTCTTCTTCTGTCATCATTTCATCCTTTCAGATAATGTATTCCGTTTTCTGTGATCACTCCGGTGATCAGACTGTGGTCTGTCACATCAAAGGCGGGATTGTAAACCTTGATATCATGGGGAGCCATTCTCTTCTCATACCACATCTTTGTAACCTCATCAGGCTCCCTTTCCTCGATCGGGATGTCAGCACCGGTCTTTAGGCTTTTATCAATAGTCGATGTCGGAGCGCATACAAAGAAGGGTATGCCGTAATGCTTTGCGGCAAGTGCAAGGAGCGAGGTCCCTATCTTGTTTGCGGTATCGTAATTTGCAGCTATACGGTCAGCCCCGACAAAGATAATATCTATCTTTCCTGCCTTCATAAGCGATGCGCTCATATTGTCGCAATTTAATGTCGTATCGATCCCCGACGCCGAAAGCTCAAGGGCTGTAAGCCTCGCGCCCTGAAGCAGCGGTCTTGTCTCATCGCAGTAGGCTCTGAAATTAATTCCATTTTCGTGCGCTAAGTACATCGGTGCTGTTGCCGTCCCGTATTTAAGGCAGGCAAGGCGCCCGGCGTTGCAGTGCGTGAGGACTCCGAAATTTTCTTTGATGAGCGGCGCGCCAAATTCCCCAATCTTCTTTTCGATTGTTTCCTCATCATCCCTTATTTTTACAGCGCACTCATAAAGCTTTTCAATGATGGCAGGGACATCATCCGTCTCTTGTGCCCGGGCGCAGTTCATCATTTCCTTCACTGCCCAGGAAAGGTTCACTGCTGTCGGGCGTGAGCTGTTAAGATAGTCCGCCTCATCTTGAAGCTTTTCAAGGAAGGCGTTTGCATCCGTTCCCTCGATCGAACGGGAAAGCACAGATAGCGCCATCGCCGCAAAGACTCCGATAGCAGGGGCTCCACGCACACGAAGCTTCTTTATTGCATCATATAATTCTTCTCTATCAGCGACATCGATCACTTTCACCTCCCCGGGAAGAAGGGTCTGGTCTATGATCCTGACCGCCTCGTTACCGGGGGCGAAAGCAACTGTATCTATTTCATTCAAGTCCTTCATCTTTTTTCCTTTCAGGAGCTAGTATAGCTGTTCTTAAATACCTCGACTGAATGCTTGCCTGCTTACCCGATAGCACGCACCTGAAAGCCTCGGCGTAGCCCGCTACGCCTGCGTTTTCAGGCGCGCACTCTCGGGCAAGCATCCGGCGCCTCAGTCGAGTTATTTTGCGACAGCTATACTAGTGTGTCACTTTACAATTGCATATACTTTGTGCGTAGGCAGAATTACTTGATCATTCCCGGACGGAGATACTGAGTTATACTGAGAATACCTTGGCCTGCTGGTGAAGGTTGTCGGCCATATCGTGCATGGATTCCGTCTCATGCGAGATCTCGCCAAGCTGCATCATCTGATCATCCGCCACAGTACTGGTTTCTTCCACCATCTTCATGCAGGAATCCGCGTTTGTGCTGATATTCTCAAGTGCTCCCTCGATCTCGGATTCAGCCTGTACCACTTCATCAAGCTCCTTTGTCAGATTTCCTGTCATATCATAGATGCCCTGCAGTCTCTTTGACAGAGTATCGAAGAAGGCCTGCGCCTGCTGGGTGTCCTCACGATTCTCACTGAAGAGGCGGTTGAACTCTTCCACGAAGCTTGCGATATCCTTCATCTGTGCCTGCAGGTTGATCGTAATGCCTGTAATGCCGTCGATGGAAGCTTGCGTCTGCTCCGAGAGGTTCCGGATCTCCTCTGCCACAACAGCGAAGCCCTTGCCGGCCTCTCCCGCCCTGGCAGCCTCAATGGAAGCGTTCAGAGCCAGGAGATTTGTCTGGGAGGCTATAGCGGTAATGGTGGTTACGATATTTGATATATTCTCGGAATTCTGATGAAGCTCCAGCATTCGTTTACTCAGTTCTTCCACGTGATCAGAAGAAATATCAGTATTCTCCCGCATCCTGCGTACCGTTTCCTCATTGTCACGGGTATTCTGCTCAAGCTCCCTTATAATATCATTCATCGACTGGAAATTGTCTCCAAAAGCAAGCGCCTTTTCCTTGAAGGCTGTAAGAGAGGAAAGTCCCTCATCCACTGCCGACTGCTGCTGTCCCATCGCTGCGTTGACGGAATGCATGATATCGGAAGTCCTATCAGCCCCTTCACTTACTTCCTTCAGACGGCTGCTAAGCTCCTCGCTTGTGTGATTGATATCATCCGCGGTGCCGGAGACACCCATCACAACTTCTCTGAGGCGTCCCATCATCGCATTAAAATCATAAGAAAGCTTGCCGATCTCATCATTGCTTGTCACATCAATATCACGGGATATGTCTCCCTCAGCCACAGTGCTGGCAAGCTTGTAAATATTACGAAGGATCCTGGTTCCAGCAATAGCAGCCAGCAAAACTCCGATCGCGATGGCTATCAAGGCTCCGATCGCAAAGCCCGGCAGCATGCCCCGAACCGTCTGCCGTATCACATTTTTGTCGGTGGCAACTCCCACATACCAGTTCATGCTTGGAATCACCGAATAATTGACAAGCCTTACGGCGCCGTCATAGTCCCTGAGCTCCACCGGTGTCATGTCACCCGATGCGATCTTGTTCATGAGCGCGCCATAGGGAGCATTCGCCACATCCATAACGCCGAAGGGTTCATCCTCAAATTTATAAACTTCATTGGGATGAACCACCATCCCGCCTTTATTGTCAATAAGGAAAGCGTAGCTGTTATCCTCAACCTCCGCATTACTGATCACGTCAACCAGTGTGTCGACAAAGACATCCTCGCAAAGCACGCCTCTGAGCTTGCCGTCAGTATAAACTGCCTGTGAGATAGTGATGACAGGAAGCCCCGAATCAGAATCCATGTAGGGAGTGGAATAAAAAAGCTTGCCTGTTCTGACCGCTTCAACATACCATTCCCTGTCATGCACGAAATCCACACTGCCGTCACTGACATAATCGGATGCGCATATCATGACATTACTTGGATTGGTAAAATAAATATCATACATCACTTCATCATGGTTCACCTCGTTGTATACACTCTCGAGATAGAGATGCAGATCATCATCCTTAAGATCAAGAGCACCGTCCGTCACCATGGTCGCAGCCATAGTATTTATGATCGCGCCATGAGAAGCCACCCAGGAATCCAGTTCCTGTGCATATCGCCCGGCGGAAATTGAATACTTTTCATTAACTTCATTCTCCATGATCCGGGAAGCACTGAGATAGCTGAAAAGAGACAATGCAAGAGCACCGGCAATGACAGATACGATAGCCATTAAGACAAGCTTTTTTCGAAGCGACATATTGACCTCCTATTCTGTAGAATAATTAGCTAAGCTGCAGCACAGACAATTTTAATCGCCCACGTAAACGGAGTCAAGGTTGACACGGGGACACATAAAACAGCTGAATTGAGTTTTCAAGGTACAAAGCCCCGTCCGCCTTTTATTTTAGCTCCTTGATGAATCTTTCATTATCCTCATGCTTTTTGATCCCGATCCTGTAATATCCCTTTGAAAGCCCGGGGATGTTTGAGCAGTCCCTTATCAGAATGGAGGCAGGGGACGGTTCTCTGTCTCCTGTTTTGAAGAGCAAAAAGTTGCAATCGGAGGGGAAGACCGTGAAGCCAAGATCTTGAAGGCTGTTTGAAAGATAAGCCCTTTCTTCTTTGATGAGAGAGTTTGCTTCGGTCTCGTAGGAAAGGTTTTTCAGACAATATCTGCCTGCCTCCTGGGCGATCACAGACATATTCCATTCGGGAAGATTGCTTTGCAGAAGCTCAGCTGTCTTCTCATCAGTGGCGCAATACCCGATCCTGACACCCGGGATCGAAAAAGTCTTTGTAAAGGCCCGAAGCACTGTAAGATTCTTTTTCCCGGAAAGCCTGGTAAGATATGAATCGCTCTCATCCCTCCCCGTAAACGGAAGGAAACATTCGTCGATCACTAGATGAGTGCCTATTTTTTCGCATATCGATATAATTTCTGAAAGCAGGCTTTTTTCTGTCAATGCGCCATTTGGGTTATTGGGATTTGTAAGAAAAATGATATCCGGGCGCTCCCTTTCTATCGCCCCAACTATACCCGGATCCAGACGAAAATCATTTTCCTCATTCAGATTGTAATAGACTATCTCACAATCCGGGCACACATTCTTTAAGGCATAGATATAGCCGGTAAAACACGGCACTGCAAGAAGCGCTTTTTTCCGTAGAAATAATCTGGAAAGCGCCATAATGAGCTCAGACGCCCCGTTCCCAAATACAATTTCCGCCGGAGAAATACCAAATACCTCTCCCGCCATCATGGAAAGGCTTTTATTTCCGGGTTCCGGGTAATTGGCAGCGCATGAGACAGAAGAAATGAGTATCTCCTTAAGCCCCTCCGGCATTCCGAGAGGATTGAGGCTGACTGAAAGATCGAGGAGAGAACCGCCCCCTGCCTCCTTCACAACATCATAAATATAACCGCCGTGCACAAAAGATAGCATAAAAACTCCGTAATAAACATCAATCTGTTTGTAAGCCCGATATCATCCGTTCTTACGGGTCTTTCATCATCTCCGATAAAGGGCTTTTCAACAAGTTTACCAAAATAGTAAGAAGGTCCCCCAAGCCTTATAGAAAGCGCCCCCGCTGCAGCGCTCTCGCACTGGGCACTGTTGGGGCTGCTGTGTTTTCTCCTGTCACGCTTCCAAATATGATAAGCCCCTCTCCCATTAAGCCTCTTTCCCCCAACAAAAGCAGCAATGATCATAAGAAGCGCGCTGATCCTCGCCGGGATGAAATTGAATATATCATCAAGCTTTGCCGCGCAGCGGCCGAAATCTATGAATTCTTCATTTTTGTAGCCTATCATGGAATCCATTGTATTTACGGCCTTGTAAATTATACCAAGGACGGGGCCGCCGAGGAAAAGAAATAAGAGCGGCGCTGTCACGCCGTCACTTGTATTTTCCGCCACAGTTTCAACGGCAGCTCTTGTGATTCCGCTCTGATCAAGGCTTTTTGTATCCCGCCCGACGATCATGGAAAGGGACTGCCTTGCCTTTTCGATATTATTCTTTGCTAATTCCTTCTCAACAGCCATGCTCTCTTTGTAAAGACTACCGGCAGCAAGGCATTGATAAGAAACTATCCCTTCAAATACCGTCCCCAATATGAATGAAAGCTTGTAAAAAAGGACTGTAAGTCCAAAAAAAATCCCTCCAAAGCAAAGAAGCGTGAGAATGACAAGAATTCTTCCAAGCCTCCGCTTTCTTTCAGCGTCAAGGGCCTCATTATTGAACTTTTTTGTAAGCTGTCCTATAAATCTCCCCATCAGTTTCACGGGATGGGGAAAGGAATGCGGATCACCTATCAAAAGATCTAAGATAAGGCCCGCCGAGATCGCCGTCAGGTGACAGCTCAAAAAAATACCCCATTCCATTTTTCACCTGATGATCGTAAAAATCACTGTTAAAAAGTTCTGATATTATTGTCATGATCGTGCCGCCATGGACTATGAAAACCGCTGTTTCCTCTTCCTTTATGTAAGGAAGCGCTTTTCTGAAGGCTTTCATCACCCGGACACATACACTTTTCCTGTCTTCTCCTCCCGGAAAAGCCGTTGTTCCGCCGCTTTCAATCCATTTAAGGTATGATGGGTCATTCTTTAGTTCATCATAGCTCTTTCCTTCAAATTCCCCAAAATCCGTCTCCCGGAAATCCTCTTCGACGCTCACATCCCTGCCGGGATAGATAAGCGCCGCAGTCTCAAGGCATCTTTTCATCGGACTGGAAAAGATGATGTCAACCTTTGGGTATTTTTTTGAAAGGATCTCTTTTCGCCCAATATCCGAAAGGCTCTCGTCTGTGACACCGATATATTTTTTCTCTTCATTTCCGGGAGTCTTTCCGTGCCTGATGAGATAGATATATTTCATTTAAGCCTCTCTCCCATCCCGGCTGTGACCCTGAAAAATTGATATGCTTTGCTTGCGATATCGGTAACGATCCGCCCCGTAACCTCCCGCCATCTCCTTTCAAAAGGGTCTGTCGGAACGATCCCGTATCCGATATCATCCGATATCACGACTATGCTTCCGCCTCCCGCCATCTCCTTTATTTTGGAAAAAATATCATCTTCTGTCTCACGCTCATTCATCCCTTCTGAAAGGCGCTCCCTTATCAAAAGATGAAGTTTTGGCAGTACCGGGATGTTTGGAAATTCGCTTTTTGCGAATTGCTCCTTTCCCTGAAAGGCCCCGCCTGTTATCAGATAGATATTCATAACAGCCTCCAACAAACCGAAGTGAGCAGCAGCGTGAATGAAAAAAGGCATTCACACACGCAGACGAACCATCCCGCCGTATCTCCCGTGATCCCGCCAAAAAGCCTGTATGAAAAAGCCCTGTAAAATAGCAGAAAAATAGCTGATACCGTTATCGAAATGAGACCATACAGCCCTGTAAGATAAATGCAAAAACCACTTGCTGCGAGCAGTTCTAGACAGAGCACAAAGACAACGGTCCTGCTCCCGGCTGTATCACTCTCCTTTTTCATCATTCCGTCCGCCCTTGCTTTTTTAAATAGCACGACCGAAAGCCCGCTCAAAGCCCTGGAGATAAAAAATGAAAATGATAAAGCTATGAAAGCTGTACTTTCATTCTGAAGTCCCGAAATGAAGGCAAAGTACAGTACCACAAGTATTATAGTCCTGATCATCCCAAATGCCCCAACATGGGGATCCTTCATTATCGAAAGGCGTTCCTCCCTGTCCTTAAATGACGAGACCGCATCCGAAGTATCAATAAATCCGTCAAGATGAAAGCCCCCCGTGATGAGGAGCGGGATAGCGACAGAGACACCCGAAAACAGGATCGGGTTAAATGAAAAATAATCCGAAACCCATTTCCAAAGATGGATAAGCGCCCCGATCACCACCCCTACAAGCGGAAAGAAGATGAGATGATATCTCATATCTTTTTCTCCCCATCTGAAGCGAGGCATGGGGATCCTTGAATACATTGAAAAGGCAACTGCAATGCCCTTTAATATGATCATCATTTTTCGTCACTTAAGCTGCTTTCCTATACCGTAATAAACCTCAAATACACGCGATGCGTTTGACGCTATCATTCTGTGGAGTGTCGCGAGGCATCTCATATATGAACGCGTAGCCTCTTCATAAGCTATCCCGTCTGAAAAGATCTGATCAGATACTATCACGAGACGCTTCGATCTTTTTGAAAGAGCATTGATCGCCGAAAAGATCTTTTCCTCGCACTCTTTCTCCGGGATCACATCTTCGCCCCTGAACATCTCATTTGAAAGAAGATCTGACAGGCTTTCAAGCAGGATAACATCGGCAGTACCCTTTATCGCTTCTTCAATCCTCTCCTCAATATCCAGCTCTATCTCAAGGGTAATGAACCCCTTTCCCGCACGGTTTTCCTGGTGCCTCATTATCCTTCCCTTTATCTCATCAAAGTACGCGCTTCCTTCGTTGGGCTTTTCCATTGTCGCAAGATAATATTTTTTTTCGCCGATTTGGGCGATTTCCTCCGCGAAATGAGATTTCCCGCTTGCGCTTCCTCCAAGGACGAGGACAATTTCATTTAAATCTTTCATATTGCTCCACCCCGGACTCACCAAATTTTAATGCCTTCTCATAAACTTCTCCCGAAAGCCGGAGCAGCGGCACCAGCATAAGTGCCCCTGTTCCCTCCCCTGTCGCCATTTTGGCATCGATCGGAGCAGATAATGAAAGGACATCAAGTATGGCGCTGCACAAGGGCTCCCGGGTCTTATGCGTTGGGATCAGTATCCTTTTTACATCACTCTCCATCATCACTGCAAAGAGCGCTGAAACAAGGGAGAGCATCCCGTCAAGGATCACCGGGATATCCTGCTTTGCTGCTTCTATCATCATTCCGCCCATCGCCGCAAGCTCAAATCCCCCAAAAAGCCTCATTGCTTCATAGTAAGACAGGCTTTCATGCATTTGAAGAGCTTTTTTCACAACCGCTCTTTTTCTTTCAAGCCCTTCATCGGAAAGCCCGGCCCCGCGCCCGCAAAGGTTATCTGCACCGGGTTCCATACCAAAGGATTTCAAAAGATAACCCGCCACAATCGCAGCGCTTGTGGTATTCCCAATCCCCATCTCGCCGGAAAGAAGGATGGTAATGCCTTCCTCTTTTGCATTCCTCGCGCAATTTTTTCCTACAGAAAGCGCTTGTTCAAATTCCTCCAAGGTCATGGCGGGGGCCTTCAAAAAGTTTCTTGTCCCTCGTCTGATCCTTGAAAACTCTGTTCCATCAACCGGACCGTCAGAATCTATCCCGACATCAACTGCTTCGATCCTTATACCAAGTGATCCTGCCATGACGCCGGCGCTTGTCAGTCCTTTTCCTATATTTTCAGCGCAAGACCTTGTGACTTCCTTCCCGCACTGGCTCACGCCCTCTTCCACTATCCCGTGGTCAGCGCAAAAGACTATGAGCTTCATATGAGAAAGATCCGCGGGATCCTTTTTCTGGATGAACGCGATCTTTGCGTAAAGGCGCTCAAAATCCCCAAAGCCGTCGATGGGTTTTGAGATATGATCCCAATTATTTTTTATTTTTTCTTCAAAGGTCATTTCTTCTGCCCTGATAATCCTTTGCTTTCTTTATGAAATCCAATGCAAACTCCGGATCTGATGGATAATAAAGATGTGGGAAGCCCGCGATGATATTGTCTTTGATATGCATGCAGAGCCATTCCTTTGAACCGTCGGGCTTTTTTGCTATTGCATCGGTGCCGTTATTGTCCGAGTCAAAATAATGAAACTCATGCCCCCTCATCCTCCTGCCTTTCCCGCGATCTACAATGATATACCCAAAGCGCTTCTTTGCATCCTTTGGGGAATAAAATGCTTTTCCCTTTATGACGCCTGCCATCGGAAAGCTTCGTTTTTCATTGTCCTCTATCTCATCAAGAAGATACATGAAACCTCCGCATTCCGCGATGACAGGAAGGCCGCTCTTTATCTTTTTTCTGATATCGCAGAGCATTTCAGTATTTTTTGACAAGGCGTCAAGGTCGCCTTCGGGATAACCGCCGCCGAGGATGAGACCTCCTATCCCGTCAGGAAGATGGTTGTCATTGATCGGAGAAAAATAGAAAAGCTCTGCTCCGTAGGTCTCGAGCATCATGAGATTTTCACGGTAGTAAAAGGAGAATGCCCTGTCACGGGCAACGGCAAGCTTCACAGTTTTTTTGGGATTTGGATAGGTAATCGTGCTTCTTATTTCCCCGTTTCCCGTTGCGATCTCTATCATCCTTTCAATATCAATATTTTTCTCAAACAGTTCTCCTAAGCCCTCAAGCTTATTTTTAAATTCCTCTTTTTCAATGGCGTCCGGCGTCAAAAGCCCAAGATGCCTTGAATTTATGATAATCGTTTCATCAAAGGGAAGCGCCCCGAGAAATGAGACTCCAAGCTCCTTTTCCATATATTCCCCAAGCTTTTTCCCGTAGGAAGCGGATACCCGGTTCAGGATAAAGCCCTTTATCAGCCGCTTCCTGTCATATGAAAGAAATCCGGAAAGGCTTGCGGCAAGCGACCTTCCGACACCCTTCGCGTCAAGGACCAATATCACCGGCGCGCAAAGCGTTTTTGCAAGATCATAAGTAGAACCGCATTCTTCTGTCCCGCCTATGCCGTCATACAGCCCCATAACGCCTTCTATCACGGAAATATCACCCTCTGCCTCACTTAAAAAAATCTCTCTTGTGATCTTTCCATCCGTAAAAAAGGTATCAAGATTCCCTGAAGGAATATTAAGAACCTCCCTGTGGAATAGCGGATCGATATAGTCCGGGCCGCATTTAAATGAACTTACCGAAATCCCTCTTTTCTTCAGCGCATTTAATAGCCCAAGCGTCACGGTAGTCTTTCCGCAGCCGCTTTTTGGTGCCGCTATCACTATGCGGCTTTTTGATATTTTTTCTTCAGTCATTTTTCACCGGCAATATCTCAAAAGAAACAATATATATCGGGTTGTTTTTCGAAAAAGGAGCATCCTTGTCATTTTCAGGTTCCTTCACGCTGCTTACCGAGATCTCATCAAGCGATACATTTTCTATCAATTCTCTTTTTTCAAAAAGAATATTCCGTAATTCAGAAAGTGTCTCAGCCTTCACAGCGTTTATCACGACTGTCATCATTTTCCCAAGTGAGAAAAGATATTCCACGATATCAAAAAGCCGTCCCTTGCTCCCGCCTATAAATACCGAATCCGGAGTTGGGAGCATGGAAAGGCAGTCCGGTGCAGCGCCCCCTATCACTTTTATGTTGTGTAAAAATAATCTTTTTGCGTTTTCCTTTGTAAGTGAGACTGCCTCTTCATTTTCGTCTATCGAAAAAACGGACACCTTCGAAGAAAGCGCAGCTGCTGCACATGATATCGAGCCCGTCCCGCAGCCAATGTCGAAAAGCACAGCGCCTTCAAAGAGTGATAGCTTTGAAACAGCGATCGCCCTTACATTCTCCTTTGTCATAGGGACAGACCCCCGGATGAAGGAGCTGTCTCTTAAGAAGGGAGTAAGGCTCCTCTTTTTGGGTGAATTGTTTTTTATGAAGAGGATGTCAGGTCCATCACCTTCAACCGGATGATCTGAAACTGTTTCATGATCTGATCCAAGTGCTTTTCCCAATATGAGATCAAAGTGACCAAAACCTTTTTTCTCTGCTTCATCAAGGAGTGCAAAAAACTTTTTCACATCCTCCGGTCCTGATGTGAGAATATATGTTTTTTCATTATGAAGCGCGCTCTCAAGAAGCGCCGGGATCCAGTCCTCCTCCTTCTTCCCGTGGGACGAAAGCAGGACGGAATCTGACCAAGGCTCACCTGTCTTCGATGAAAAAGCGCTGACTGATGATATCCCGGGAATGAGCTTCACTTCAAAGCGATCATCACCTTTCAGCACTTCAAAAAGCTTTTTCGCTCCCGAAAAAAATCCACTGTCACCTGAGAAAAGGACGGCTGCACTTTTTTCATTGAAATAGCAATTGCCCCTCGAAAATGAAGACAATACCGGAAGGATGTCAGACGCTTTGTAATACGGGAAACTCTCCTTCCCAAAAAGAAGATTTTCCGGAAGAAGGGACAGAACTCTCTTCGCGCCAAAAACAAGGGATGAATTTTCTATCGAGGAAAGACCTTCTATCGTGAGGTCTTCATATTTTGTTCCCGCTCCTATGAGATTGACTGAGATCGGTTTCCCCGAAGGTTTTTTCTTGAATAATGAGAGAACCTCTTCAAATACCTGATCTATGCTGTCTCCTTGATCCGTATCCGGTCTTTTGATCACAAAGCATTCAATCCCGGCTTCTTTGGCGGCTTCTATGCGCTCGTCCTCTCCGCCCTCTCTTCCGCTTTCCTTCATGACAAGGAAAGATGCCTTTGTTCTTTTCAGCATAAGAAGGTTTTCTTCTTTTGAAAACGGACCCTGTGCTGCTATTATATGATCTCCTCCAACACCGCAGTCTTCACATATCTTAAGACTTTCAATATTGGGGATGATCCTGACAAACAGCCTCTTTCGAAGCGGCTCATCCTTTGAAAAAACAGGAAGTGTCTTCGTCCCTGTTGTGAGAAAGACTGTTCCCTCAGTATTCAAAAGGGCATTAACGCAGTCTTCCTCATTATCAAAATACCTTAATGATTCATTCAAAGGCGCATTTTTGGTGCCTCTTTTCACGCGAAAAAGAGGGATATCGGGATTCTCGGGAAGCGCCGTTCTGATATTATTTTTTATTTCAAGCGCAAAAGGGTGGGTCGCATCTATTATGGCTTTGGGCTTTTTTTCTTCGATGAGCATTTTTATTTCAGCCGAAGAAAGACGCCCCTCCCGTACTTCAACAAGGGGAGAGTCTTCTATCATGCCCGCGCCGTAGCCTGTCGCAGCAAGGTAGACACAGTGCACATTATTTTCAGAGAAGCCCTTTGCAAGGAGCCTGCCCTCTGTTGTCCCTCCAAATATCAGAATCTCATCCATTTATCGCATAGCCTCTTTTTGTAACAAGTCTTTTGTTGATAATTCTTGTATCAGAATTCCCGACAAAGACGGTCGTAAACATGTCGACTTCAATTTTCTTCAATTCCGATAATGTCAGGATCCTTGCTTCCTCCCCGGCTCTTCCGATATTTCTCACGATCCCGCAGGGAGTCTCTTCGTCTTTCCCGTTTTCGATCATGATGTCTACAGCTTTTTTCAGGTGCTCCTTCCTTTTTTTGCTTCCGGGATTGTAGAGAATTATGACAAAATCCCCGAGAGCCGCAGTTTTGAGCCGCTTTTCGATTTTTTCCCATGGAGTCAGAAGGTCACTTAAGCTTATCAAAGCACAGTCTCCCGATACCGGAGCACCAAGAATGGCAGCACCTGAAAGAAGCGCTGACACGCCCGGTATCACCTCAATTGAAATATCCGGATATTTCTCCGACATTTCAAGAAGAGGGGAAGCCATTGCATATATCCCGGGGTCTCCGCTTGAGATGAGGCAGACATTCTTTCCGGAAAGCGCCTCTTCATAGCACCTTTTTATTCTCTCAGTTTCAGTCTTCATCGGGCTTTTGAAAAAGGCTTTGTCAGGAAGATATTCTCTTACAATATCGATATAGGTGTCATGGCCTATGATGAGATCCGCATCCTGAAGTATGCTATAGGCCTCAACGGTAAGCCCTTCCTTCTTCCCCGGGCCAAGGCCCAGCGCATATATTTTTCCTGCCATCAGAATTCCCCCAACTCTTCTTTGCCTGCCTCACACCTCTTTGCCGCCGCAAGCGTGACGCCGTCACCTGCCTTTTTTAAAAGAGAAAGCTCATGTGCTCCCGAAAGAAGCAGCGCTGCCCTTTCACATACATTGTCAACTCCTACTGTCTCCTTTACAAACAGGGAAGAAGAAAGCCCTTCATCTTCAACTTCAGAAAGTTCTTCTTTTGTAAAAGTAAAAAAGAACGACTTGTAATAAGCCGCGAGTGTCAAAAGCCCTGTCTCACTTTCTTTTACATCTATCGTCGCGATCGCGTAAAGCTCTTTTCTTAAAATATCATCATCAAAAAATAGATTCAAAAAGGCTTTAAGTTCAGTAAAGCTCTTTCCCTTTTTACAGCCCATCCCAAGGCAGAGGGCTTTTTTATGAAGTATAAGGTTCCCTGCCTTGATATCTCCATTGGGGAGTTTCAAAAGATCGACCTTTTCACCGGACAGGGCAAAGGAGTTTATCTCTTTTATCCTGTCATGATCTTCTTTTTCAATGTAGTAGCCGTTTTGCTTTGCAAAAACATCTATCGCGAAGGTATTGTTTATGTCACTTGCAGATGTCCTGACCAGTTCAGCCGAAAGCCTGTTTGCGATCTCACCGGCTATGTCATACCCTCCACCGTAATGCCCCGAAAGGATCGGGATCACATATCGTCCCGCTTCATCAATCACTATCACCGGCGGATCCGCTAACTTGTCGGAAACAAATGGCGAAATAAGCCTTACAGCGATACCCGTTGATCCTATGAAGAGGAGCGGGATATGAAGGTCGAAGGCTTCTTTTACAAATTCATCATTTCTGACATCAGGCGTCAGCGCCTGAAAGAAAAATGAATCTTCGTCTTTGCAAAGCCTCTCAAATAGAGCTTCTCCGCCCTTTGAAAAAAACAGGCATCCTATCAAAGCCCTCTTCTTCATTCGCTCACACCTTTCCGAAATCCGGTCTCAAAATATTTGTCATAGAGCTTTGAGTTTGGAAAATCATGGCTTTCAAGCGCTTCCCCTACTATCAAAAGTGCAAAATGATCTATCCCTTCTTTTTCCGCCAGTTCAGGGATCTTTGAAAGCGGCGCCTTTATTATCTTTTCATCGGGCCAGGTCGCTTTGTAGCAAAGAGCTGATGGAGTGCTTTCTTCATAGCCGCCGGCTATCAGCCTTTGAATTAATTCCAAAAGTCTTCCGCTGCTCAGATATATTGCCATAGAAGCTTTGTGCGATGCCAGGCTTTCTATGGATTCAGATTCAGGCACAGAGGTTTTTCCCGACATCCTTGTGAGAATCAGGGTCTGGCTTATGTCAGGCAAAGTGTATTCAAGTGAGAGTGACGCTGCAGCGCCAAAGCAGGCACTCACTCCGGGGCAGATTTCATATGGGATATCTCTTTTTTTGAGTTCCCTCATCTGCTCTCCTATCGCGCCGTAAAGCGAAGGGTCTCCGGTATGAAGGCGGACAACCGTCTGATCATTCTTCACGGCAATGACTATTCTCTCAATTATCTCATCAAGCGTCATCTTTGAGCTGTCAAAAACAGATACGCCTTCCTTTGCAAATGAAAGAAGTTCCGGGTTTACGAGTGAGCCTGCATAGATTATGAGATCAGCCTCCTCCAAAAGCTGCTTCCCCCTTAGAGTGATAAGGTCTGTGGCTCCCGGTCCTGCCCCGACGAAATATACCTTTCCTTTTTCAGCCATTTTGAAAGTACTCCTTTACACCTCGCGAGCGCGCTATTATCCCAAAAGAAGTCGAATAGACAACGCACTTTACATCAAGCGCTCCCTCCGCCCTTTTTGAAAGATAATGTTCAATCCTTTCTGAAATCAGCTCCCCCGTTTTTTGAAGAAGCTCAGGAGAGGCATCATTTATGATCGAAAGCGCTTCCTCCGTATTTACACAACTAAGTACCCTTCTTGCAATGTCTTCATTTCCTCCCGCCAAAAGCGCGATCGACGCCAATATCTCAAGCCTCGAATCCGCCTCCATTGAATGGGTATTCATGATTCCGCCCGCGACCTTTATGAGTTTTCCGATATGCCCGGCAAAAAACAGTCTCTTGAATGAAAGAGAAACTGCCATATCAATTGCTTCTCCGATGAAATTCGAGCATTTCAAAAAGTCATCGATATCACAGCCGAATTCCTTTTTCATAGCCTCCCGTCCCATATTTCCCGGGGCTATTAGGAGTGTATCCGAAGAAAGCCTCTTCTGCTTCATCTCAAGATAAATAGTATCAAGGAGCGCTTTTTTGCTCATCGGCTCAACTATGCCGCTTGTGCCGATTATTGAAATTCCTCCTATTATCCCAAGCCGCGGGTTAAAGGTCTTCTTCGCAACTTCTTCGCCTCCGGGAACTGAAAGCCGCACCAAAAAGCCGCCTTCATAGTCAAAAAGATTGCTGATCTCACAGAGCTCCTTTTTTATCATCTCTTTCGGGACGGAATTTATCGCATATTCCCCCACAGGCTGATCGAGTCCTTCCCTTGTGACACGGCCTATGCCTTCTCCTCCGGTGATCGTGACGCCCTGTTCTTCTGATAATGCGACCATTGATACGATAAAAAGCCCGCTCGTCACATCGGGGTCATCTCCGCCGTCCTTTAAAACGCTTGCGGATACAGAATTGCCGTCTCTTTTTATGTCATATAGCTTTGTTTGAAAGCTTATCCCGGAGGGCGTTATTATCTCGATCTCATCTTTATCAAGACCTGAAAGCAGCATGAAAGCCGCTGCCTTTGATGCCGCGGCAGCACATGAGCCCGTTGTAAAACCTTTTTTAAGTTCCTTCATCTTTCCTCACATTTTTGCAGGAGCGCATTGATTATCGCGGCGCAGACCGTGCTTCCGCCCTTCCTTCCGCGGTTTATGATGCAGGGGATATCTGAAGCCAAAAACAGTTCCTTTGACTGCACCACATTTACAAAGCCTACAGGGACTGCGATCACAAGGTCGGGAGTAAAGATTTTTTTCTCCATCATTGAGTAAAGCGAAAGAAGCGCTGTTGGAGCATTTCCGATCGCAAATATCTTTTTCCCTTTGATCCGGGAAGCCCGCTCCATACTGACATAAGCTCTTGTTACACCCCTCGTCTTTGCTTCCTTTTCAACCGATTCATCTGACATAAAGGTAAGAGCATTGCAGTGAAACGCCTCAAGCCTTTTTTTGTTGATGCCTGAGAGCGCCATCTCTGTATCTGTGATGATCGCAGCGCCTCCCTTGATAAGCTCCTTTGCCTTTGCCACAACATCATTTTGAAAACAGAGAGTCTTTACGTAATCAAAGTCCGCTGTCGCATGAATGACACGCACTGCGATATCCTCATATTCCTCCGGAAGTTCAACCCCCATCTCAATGAGTTCTTTTTTTATTATCTCAAAGCTCCTTTTTTCTATCTCGTGCGGAGCTATATATTCAAGTTCTTCCATATCATTTCACCGACAATTCTTTATAGATCGCTTCTACATCAAGGTTTTCACGTATCATAGCTGAAAGCCTCGAGTACTGCGCCTCTCTGTACTCAAAAAAACTCAAACCCTTTGAAAGCGGCACTTTTGAAAGAGACTTTGAAAGATCAAGCACAAGGCTTCCATTGTCAAGAAATCCGTGGATATAGGTTCCAAGTACATTGCCGTTTTGAAGGGTTGTGATCTCATCCCCGCCTGAAAGGAGACAGCTTCTTCCGGTATGTATCTCGTAGCCCGAAAACTCTTTTTCTGACAGGCTTTGAAAGGGTTCCGTGAGCTTTTCAAATCTGCCCGCAACACGCCTTTTTTTCTTTTCCTTTGTAAGGACGGTTTCTATCGGAAGAAGTGAAAAGCCTTCTTCTTCTCCCCCTTCCTCTGCATTTTCAGGATCTGAAACTCGAGTTCCAAGCATCTGAAGTCCGCCGCAGATCCCGATCACCGGTCTTCTCTTTGAATACTCATGCAGCGCTTCTGAAAAACCTCTTGCCTTCAGCTGTCGAAGATCTCCTATGGTATTTCTTGACCCCGGGATGATCAAAAGATCCGCATCTTTGATCTCCTCCGGTCTATCAATGAATCTCACAGAGACCCTGTCGATCGAAAGAAAAGGATAGATATCGGTATAATTTGAGATTCTCCCCGTTTTCAGTACTGCGATGTCAATGGTCGGATCTATCATCCGCCTCCCATTTTCAAGAAAATCTGAAAGGCTGTCCTCATCCTCCACGTTGATATCTATATAAGGCAATACCCCAAGTACGGGTTTTTTGCCTCTCTCCTCTATGATCTTCACGCCGTCAGAAAACAGTGAAAGATCGCCCCTTAATTTGTTTACTATGAGGCCGAAAACCCTCCTTCTCTCGCTTTTTGAAAGGAGATCGAGCGTTCCGAGAAGCTGCGCGAAAACACCGCCCCTGTCTACATCGCCAACAAGAAGGACCTTCGCGTCAACAAGTTCTGCAAGCCCCATATTTACGATATCATCCTTTTTGAGATTCATCTCAACCGGGCTTCCCGCGCCTTCGATCACAATGATATCATTCTCTTTTGCAAGACTGTCGTAGGCTTCTTTTATCACCGGAAGGAGCTCTTTTTTGTATGAAAGATAATCCTTCGCTTTCATGATGTTTTGTGGTTCGCCCATTACAATGACTTCAGAGCCCCGGTCATTTAAGGGTTTTAGGAGCACTGGATTCATCCTGACATCAGGCTCCTTTTTTGCGCAGTACGCCTGCATGGCCTGCGCCCGCCCCATCTCAAAGCCTTCAATTGTCACAAAGGAATTGAGCGCCATATTCTGGGATTTAAAGGGGGAGACTCTGAAGCCGTCCTCTGAAAAAACCCGGCAAAGCCCTGCCGTGATAAGGCTTTTTCCCACATTTGACATTGTGCCCTGTATCATCAAAGAGACTGCCATATCAATTCCTTCAGCCCTTTCGCATATTCTATGAGACCCTTTGAAAGGATCCTCCCCTCCTCCTTTGTCACATGATAGAGCCTTTCCATTCCATCCCCGGAAAATATCTCTTCCGGTTTTCCCTTCGAAAGGAGCCTCCCGTCACCAACAGAAAGGATGATATCAGAAACCGCCGCCGCAAGCTCAAGCTCGTGAAGTGCCATTATCACAGCCACATTCTTTTCCCTTGAAAGCCTTCTTATCACAGTCATTATCCTGACCTTTCCTGCAATATCAAGATAGGATGCAGGCTCGTCAAGTATGAGGATCTCGGGCTCCTGGCAGATAGCACGGGAAAGCAGGGCACGCTGCTTCTGTCCGTCACTTAATTTCATAAAAAACTTTTCCGAGAGTTCAAGGACGCCTGTGAGCTCCATTGCTTCATCAACCATTTTTTTGTCCGAAGCAGACAAAACTCCAAAGCCTCCGGTATAGGGATATCGCCCAATGCTTACGATCTCACGCACCGTCATAAGCTCAG
>CAMVHB010000025.1 GCA_947167155.1 uncultured Lachnospiraceae bacterium
GTGCCCGCCGCGCCTCAAAGGATTCAAACATCGAATCCCTCTATCATCTCTACGGTGGAAGGGTTGAAGCGATCGAATTTCTGATCCGAAATGAATCAAGGATCACCGGCGTCCCCTTAAAGGATCTTCGTCTTGACAAGGGAGTGCTCATAGCGCTCATTGAAAGAGACGGGGATTATATCTTCCCCGGAGGAAATGACTGTCTTCTTGTAAATGACTCTGTCATGATAGTCACCACAAATTTCGGCTACGGCGACATACTTGATATACTTGATGAGGAATAAAAAGCTATGAACAGGAAGATGATCTCTTATATCCTTGGGATGGTATGCAGGGCCGAAGGTCTTCTCCTTCTCCTCCCCTGCATCGCCTCACTCTTCTTCAGGGAGAGTGAGGGCTATCATTATCTTCTGACAGCAGGGATCGCTCTTTTCATAAGTTTCATCCTCGCAAGGAAAAAACCTGACAATACCTTGATCTTCCTTCGGGAGGGCTGCATAGCTACAGCCCTGTCCTGGATAGTGATGTCTTTGATCGGCTGCCTCCCCTTTGTGATGACGGGAGAGATAACGAATTTTGTCGACGCGCTTTTTGAGACCATTTCAGGTTTTACCACGACAGGCGGTTCCATACTTTCTGACGTGGAGGCACTCTCAAGGACCTCCCTGCTTTGGAGGAGCTTTACCCACTGGATCGGAGGCATGGGAGTTCTCGTCTTTGTCCTTGCCGTAGTCCCTCTTTCAGGCGGCTCGAACATCAACCTTATGCGGGCGGAATCCCCCGGTCCCTCTGTCGGGAAGCTGGTCCCGAAGCTCTCGGATACCGCGAAGATACTCTACTTCATCTACTTTGTGATGACGATAATCGAGATCATCTTCCTTGCGCTTGGCGGGATGCCTTTCTTTGACAACATCTGCATATCCTTCGGAACCGCGGGCACGGGAGGCTTTGCCATCTTAAATACCGGTCTTGCGACCTACACGCCCTACCAGCAGTGGGTCGTGACGATCTTCATGATACTTTTCGGAGTGAATTTCAACTTCTATCATTTCCTCCTCATCAGGCGCTTCAAAAAAGCCTTCATGATGTCAGAGGTCCGGACCTACTTTATCGTGATAATCCTTTCAGGCCTAGTCATCGCCATAAATACCTATAATACCGCGGAAGGCGTAAGCAATACTATCAGAAACAGCTTCTTTACGGTAGGCTCGATAATCACTACCACCGGCTATTCAACAGTGGATTTCAACCTCTGGCCGTCGCTTTCAAAGGTGATACTCGTCTTTCTAATGTTCTCCGGCGCCTGCGCAGGCTCTACCGGAGGCGGGATCAAGATCTCAAGGCTTCGCATCCTTACAAAATCAGTTTTGCGCGAGGTAAATAAATATTATCATCCAAGGTCGGTAAAGAAGATCAAAGAAGACGGGGAGATTCTTGACGAGGAGACAGTGCGCTCTGTTGGCGTCTATATGTGCACCTTTGCGGTGATATTTGCAGTATCCCTTTTTGTAGTCTCATTTGAAGGACGAAGCTTTGAAACGAATTTCACGGCTGTCGCCGCCTGCATCAACAATATAGGACCGGGACTTTCCGATGTAGGACCCACGGGAAATTTCGGGAGCTTTTCAATCCCTTCAAAGATAGTTCTAATGATCGATATGCTTGCCGGAAGGCTTGAGCTCTACCCTCTGATCCTCCTTTTAAATCCTTCCGTCTATATTGACAGGGCAAGTGAAGTGAGGGCACACTTCAGGAAAAGAAGAAGGCTTCGCAAACAAGATCGATAAGCTTCTCATCGGATTCTCTGTTTTTCTTCAGGATATCATCAGAGACCGGACGCATAGTATTTCCGCAGATGTCGGCGCCAAGCAATCTGTGCACCCTGCCGGCCGCCTTAAGAAATGAAGAAAGCGAAGACAAACTCATATCGCCCTGATCCCAGTCTGTAAGGCATACATCAGTTGAAAGTGCATCCTTATCAATACTGAGATACAAAGGCAGCCCCTTTTCTATCTCATCCGGTTCTTTTATGAGAAAAGCAAAATCCTTAAGAGAAGGATCATCTCTTAATGTATCAAAAAAAAGCCCCTCATCCGTCCCGAAGCAATAAACTTTTTTGAGATAAGGGAGTTTTTTTTGAGCGATCCTGACCCAGTTCCCGCAGGAAAGTATGAGGTCATCCCCCTCTTCAAAAGCCCCTTTTTCCATGTCGGGATGACGGTCTATGAGAAGAAGTGAAAAATCCTCTTTGATAAGCTCGAGAAAAAATAAAGAAACATAATGATAATTTCCGGAGCCGAAAAGATGGATGCCCTTGTATCCTGCTGCCGCAGCCCTTTCTCTTAAATGCGCCGCCGCTTCATCCGAGCAGTAGCAGTTCACCCCGGACATCTTTGACAGGTCAATTTCAGTCGTCATCATTTTTCGATCTCAATCCCTGCGAAAGCAAGTGCCTCGGGAAGCCAGCCGGACGCGGTTGTGAAGTCTCCTACCGCTACTCCGTGAGGCATGCCCTTAAAGACATGATAGATATGCTCCACATGGTTTTCTGCGACAGCCTTTTTCACAAGCCCGCACTGAAGCCGGTGAGGGACAACTATATCCTGAGTGCCTGAGAACAGATATGCCTTCGGATAATCCTTATCGATCTTCTTGTGAAGGGCAAGGGCGTTCTTTTCCCACTCCGAGAATCTTCGCTTTTTGAACATTATCTGATTCCCTCTTACAAAGAGGTGGTAATCCAAAAGCCATACCCAGGGATTTACGCAGTGATGCCTGTAATACTCGGGATCTGAGGTCCAGAAATACCCCAAAAAAACGGAAAGGGGCTTCGGAAGCCCGTATTTCATATATCCTTCCTCTTTTGTTCCGAACATCCCAGCAAGATTTCCGCCGGCGGAATAGCCTATGAGTATATAGTTTTTGGCATCGACATTGTATAAATCCTCATTTTCCGAAATGTGTCTTATGGCAGCGGCAAGCTCTTTCATAGGGGACATATTGAAGCAGTCCTTTCCCGTGCCGTATTCCATGACACAGGCACAGAGACCGTATTCATTCAGTCTCGCGGCGGTGGACCAGCCCTCTTTTTCTATGCAAAGATACTTGTAGCCCCCTCCGGGACAGATGATTATGAGAGGGGATCGCCTGCCTGTATCATTAGGGAAAAAGGTAAATTTGTATTCCTTTGAAACTATGAGCCGGCCGCTTTTTGAAAGCGCCTCTTTTCTCTCAAGCCCATCCTTTTTGTAAGAGCACTTTTTTTCCATGTGATACATATAGGCTGTCTGGATCATTACAACAACAAACGTGAAGATATACCAGCCGACAAAAGCGCCAAGTACTATCCAAAGAACCAACATTATTCTGCCTCGATCTCCTTGATATAAAACTCGTTTCCCTGCAAAAGGTAAGTATGCTCCGAGCCGCAGTTCGGGCAGATCTTTCCATACTGTACCGTAGGATAGGTTTTTTTGCAGTCCTCACAGTATGTCACAGCAGGTATGGTGAGAAGGTTCAGCTTTGCTCCCTTTAATAGTTCTGTCCTGTCACAGGCCCACCTGAAGCAGTCCTCAAAATAATCAGGAAAGACCCCCGTGACCTCGCCTATCTCAAGCGTCACGGAGCTCACATGTGTCAGAGAGTTTTCCTTTCCGATCTCTTTCACATCATCAATGACATGAAAAACTATCCCAAGCTCGTGCACTTTTCATCCCTTCAGGCCGCGTGTCTGGCGATCCATATCCTCTACGACAATATCAAAGATCTCACCCTTTGTGGCGCAGTATTCAAGTACCAGCCAGGGCTTGTTGGTATGGAAATGAAGCTTTACGAGTTCTTCATCCCCTACGCAGAGAAGCTCCTCTCCTTCAAAATTGTCCGCGATATAGTCATGTATCTCATCGCAGTCCAGTTCCTCACCCTCAAAGGGTTCTATCAGCATCTGGGTGTCATATCTCGGGTCGATCATTTTTTCTTTCCTTCCTTTTCAAAACTATCCTTTATGAAGCCTCCAAAAAATGGCGGAAGCACAAAGTCGTCATCCTCCTGCTCCCCCATCGGAATATCTGCAATTGCATTATCATCAGTCATCTCCTGCTCTTTGTTGAGCCTCTCCGTTTCCTCAAAGAAAGAATCAATGGTGCGGAGTATATCAGCCGCTCCCTTTGTTTTCAAAAGATAATCCTGCGGATGATAGCTCATTACCTTTACTATGCTCTCCTTGTCATCAGTCCCCGTGAGAAAGATAATGGGAATATCCTTCGTCGTCTCCTCATCCTTGAGGACCCGAAGCACCTCGGGACCTGAAAGCCCGGGCATCTCATAATCAAGCATGATAAGGTCGGGCCTACTCTCCTGAATTGCTTCAAGAGCAGCTGCTCCCGAGCTCAAGGTCTCAACCCTGTATTTTTTTCCGAGCCAGTCTGAAAGTCCCGTAAGATAGATTTCGTCATCATCCACCACAAAGATCCTTTTTCTTGAATAGGTCTCGATCCCGGTAATGACCTTCTTCACAAAGCTTTTTTTATCAAGCGGCTTTAAGAATATTCCCGAGAAAGAGGACAGACTGATCTGCGAAAGTATGGTATGAATCTCTGCCTTTGATCCGATAAGAAACAATATACGCCTCTTCCCTTCACAGATCATGGCAAGCTTCTTCAAAAGTTCGGTTCCGCTGTATTGATATTCTCCCAGATAGAGAATAAAGACTGCGGTATTGTTTTCATATTTTTTTATGGAATCCCTTTCGGGATCAATGAGCTTTACAGAAAAGCCGGCGTCCAAAAGCTCCTTCTCAAGCGCGGAGAGAAGAAAGCTCTGGCCATGGCCTATCAGCACGGTATTTTTTTCTGCGCCCTTTTCAAGACTGTTCATGGCGCTGACGGCATTCTGCTTTGCCTTTGAGGCCTCCGGATCGATATCCGAGCATCTCGCCACAACATCCATCACGGCATATACATAGGCTTCAAGGTCGTCAAGAAACGGCGGGACCTTGTCCCTTACCATCTCCATATTCCCGCTACGCGCGATGACCTCTATGCTCTTTGCCTCGTTTGAAAGTCCAGTCGCCCCGAGGAGCGCCGCAGCGGACTTCAAGGCATGCACTATGATCGTGATCTTTTTGAGATCAGAATCAAAAAGCGCGTCCTGCAATTCCTCTATCTTTTTGTCCCCGGTGGCAGCAAAGGTGGCTGCTATATCGATGAGGTTTTCCTCCCCGCCGCAGAGCAGCATGGCGGAATGCCCGTTGATCCCGGGTATCCTTGAATATTCCTCAAAAAATCCGGACATGGTCTGAATCTTCCTTCCTGATGGAAAAATCCCCCCGGGTGATGGTGAGATTTTTGTTGTAGAAGGGATCTCCGTTGTCTATGATCTCCCTCCAGTGGTCATACATATATCTCTTCTCGGAATCGAACCTCTTCTGCTTCTCCGGCGAGTCGGTCTCATGACCTCTCGAAAGGGACTCGTAGTGGATGTGGGTGACCTCGGGATCGTAAATGATCCTGTATCCAGCCTTCCTTATCTTGAGGCAAAGATCCACATCATTGAACGCAACAGCCAGAGTCTCCTCGAAGCCTCCGACCTTTGAAAAGACCTCCCTTGATGTCATCATGCAGGCAGCAGTGACTGCTGTCAGATCCTGCTTTATGACCGCTCTTCCAAAGTAGCCGGTGTTTTCACAATCCATGCGTGAAAAGCCGTGTCCCGCTATTCCCCCGAGACGGATTATCACTCCCGCATGCTGAATTGTTGTATCCGGATAGAGAAGCCTGACTCCGACCGCGCCTATGTTCTCATTCCTCTGGAAATTCGAAAGCATCTCTTCTAACCAGTCGGTAGTCTTTATCTCAATATCATTATTTAAAAACAATAGATAATCACCCTTTGCCTCTCTCACACCGTAATTGTTGATGGCGGAGAAATTGAACCCCTTGTCCCAGTACAATATCCTGACTCTACTGTCAGCCTTCAGGGTTTCATAATAATCAAAGAGCTCCTTCTCGGTGCTGCCGTTTTCGATCAGGATTATCTCATAATTGTCATAGGTGCTTCTTTCCTCTATGGATTCGATGCAGGTGCGAAGCACTGATGCGTGATCGTGGGAGGGGATGATGATGGAGATAAGGTCATTTTTCTTTACCGGATATTTCGTCACATAAAGACCTTTCTCTTTTCCGTCCGAAACTTTTCCGTCAACATGAAGGCGCTTCAGCGATGCCTCGATCGCACATCTTCCGGCTTCCTGTGAAAACCCCCTTTCAAAAGTGATATCTTCATCATCATCGGAAAGGCTGTGATAAAGGACTTTGGGAATATGCGCTACCTTTTTTGCCTTCTCGCAGCATCGAAGGATGAGGTCGTAGACTTCAGCGCCTTCATATGTCTCGTCAAAAAAGTCCTCATTTCCGGAGACAAGGCTTTTTCTTATGACTGTGAAATTGCCGATATAAAAGGTGCCGCGGAGCTGATCCAGGCTGAAATCGCTCTTGAAATCGGGATCAAAGAAAGTTGTGCCGTTGAACCTGTCTTCATCGGTATATATCATATCAACGTCTTCTTCCTGCATGGCCTCCGCCATGAGATAGAGGGCGTCAGGTTCTATCATATCAGAGCATGAAAGGAGGGCGACAAAGTCCCCTTTTGAAGAAGAGAAGGCTTTGTTTTTGTTCTTTATACTGCCGCCCTTTTCCGTCAGGATCTCTACCCTTACTCTCTCATCCTTCTTCTCGTATTCATGAAGGAGCTTGATCCGCTTTTCATTATCATCATCACTTGCGTCGAAGAGACAGAGTTCAAAATTCCTGTAGCTCTGGGAAAGGACAGAATCGATCGTCCTTTTCATCTCAGGGATACCGGAGTTGAAAACAAGTACCGGAATACTGATGAGCGGAGAATATGAAAACGAAGCCGCGCCCTGCTTCTCAAGCTCTGCCTTCGTCGGGATCCTCTTTCTCCTGAATTCAAGATAATACCCATCCCCCATCCTGCTGTCGGCTTGAAGTTCCTTGACCGTTCCGCCGGGTGCCTTCAGGACAAGGTCATAGAAGCCGTCTTTTTTGTTTTCCACGCGAAGTACAAAGCCGACCTTCTGGTCTTTTGGAAAGCCCTTCAGCTTCACGTCGACCCTGTCCTCGCGGCGAAGGAAAAAGATGCCCTCCTTCAGGCTTATATCAAGCTCGCTCAAGGTCTCGACAAGCACATCATCTTTTATCTCAAGGCTCCTTGAATATCCCCAGCCCGTGATATAGGTCTTTCCGCCGTTACGCTGGACGCTGTCGATCAGACAGATTATCTCTTCCTTCTGCTCGTACAGCATCATTTCAATGCTGATACTTTTTTTGAAGAATGGCTTCTTCCCTTCCCTTCCAATTTCGACTGTAAACATCCTGGAAGGATCCATGGGGAGAGGATATTCACAGGTAAAGGAATAATACCCGCCTTCCCCGGGAAGTCCGAAGGTCGATCGCACATCATCTCTCTCGTTGTCGGTTCGCTTCACGCCGTCACTTGATCCGTCTATCCTTACATAAAAGGGTAATGATGCGTCCCTTTCTATCTGCCAACCGTCTATCAGAAGAAGAGCCCCGCCATCGGAGGCAGTGATACAAAAGCTGTCTATATTATATTTTTTTCCGAGGGAATATCTTACGATCTTTCCTGTCTTTTGCATCCTCAATCTCCCATAGAAGCTTTACGAAAACAAAACAATATACCAATTGCCGGAAAAGATTATACCATAAGTGTATCTGTACCGTCATTTCCGTATTAAAAAAACAAATCCCCGGGGATGCGTCGTTGCATCCCCGGGGACCTGAATATTCATGAGACACGTGGGAATCGAACCCACGACAACTTGATTAAAAGTCAAGTGCTCTACCGACTGAGCTAGTGTCTCGCGTGTCTGAAGGGATTCGAACCCCCGACCCACGGCTTAGAAGGCCGTTGCTCTATCCAGCTGAGCTACAGACACCTGTCGAAATGAACGGAATATGAGGGTGGATAGTGGGACTCGAACCCACGGCCTCCAGAGCCACAATCTGGCGCGCTAGCCAACTGCGCCATACCCACCATGTAATACTATCTTCCTCCGAAATCCTCCGGCGAAAACTGGGCCGGCCGGATTCGAACCGGCGGATGCAGGAATCAAAATCCTGTGCCTTACCGCTTGGCGACGGCCCACCATGAGCGGTCCTGTAAAGAAGGAAAAAAGCGGGTGATGGGAATCGAACCCACGTGTCCAGCTTGGAAGGCTGGTGTTCTACCATTGAACTACACCCGCATATAAAACAAATATTTCGGGCCCGCTCTTGAGCAGACCCGAGCCAAAACGCAAGTAGTATTATATGAAACCGTTTATTGCTTGTCAAGCTGTTTTTGTCTTCCCTGTCCCTGTTCGAAAATGCTCCCGTACGCACTCACCGCTTCGTCTACGGTCATTATACCATTTGCAACATTATAAGCTGCAGCACGAAACTCCTTGGCTGCCGCATCATTAAGTCCCGTCGCATGATAACTGAAGGACCTCTCCTGCGGAAATCCTTCCAGCGACGAGTACACTTCATCAAGAGAGAAATCGTTGGTCGGTGTGATAAGCCTCTTGACCGCAGCCATATTACCGAGTTCCTTTTCTCTTGAAAGAAATCTGATAAATTCATTTGTCATTTCAAGATTCTCACTGTTTTTGTTTACACTGAAGAACAGGCTGACCGCACTCAGGAAATACCCGCCGTCCTCACCTGTCGGTACCACATAGAATTTGTATTTGAAAGGGGCTTTTGTAAATGCTTCAGACTTGCTTTCACGCTTTGCGGTACCTGAAACCATATCACCGCTTCCAAGCATCATGGGTACATCACCCTCGAAAAACCGCATAATGACTGCGTTGTAGTCATCCTCTATTTCAGCGGAACAAAGTTTTGGATTCAGATATTTCCTGTCCACAAAGGTCTTGATCTTTTCGAGTGCCGGCCGAAGCATTTCTCCCCGGGACTTTTCCAGAGAATTGAGAGCTTCTGCAGATCCCGGGTTCTTTATGACATCATTACAGAACAGAGGAAAAGAAAAGGAATAATACATCCCCGCGACAGTTGTCTGGTTCGCTCCCATAACAGGAGTCTCGTATCCTGCTGCCTTAAGCTTCTCACAGACATCCATGAGACCCTCGTAATCATCCGGAACCTTAAGACCGTTCTTTTCAAAAATATCCATATTCACAAGCATTCCGTAAGACCTCGTAAATATCGGAAGCATGAGGATGTCTCCGTTTTCATCGGTCCATCTCACATCTTTACGTATGCAGTCAAGGTCAATATTCAAAGACGGATCGGAAAGAACCTCAGCATTTTCAAAAAGAGTATCATACCTTTTGTCATCCAGCATCCATGAGGCAGTCACATAAATATCCGGTGCCTCATCACTCATGAGCGCGCTTTCGATGGTATCGTTGTAATTATCCAGATAAACATAATTCAGGCTTACATTGGGATAATATTCATAAAACCGTTCAAATTCACTCTCAAGGGATTCAAAGTTTGAATAATTCCCCGCTACCCTGATCGTGCATTCCGTATCTGTAGAAAGAGCCGGATTAAAAGCCTCTTCATTATCCGCCTTTTTCTGGCATGCAGTCATCGAAAGGACCACTGCGGCAGCCATTACAGATGCCAGCAGTTTTTTTGGACTTTCCCCTCTCTGGTTCCTCATTTTCCCCTCCGTTTTTTTCCTTTAACACCCTTTCAATCAGCCAAATATATCATCCCATCTGTGTGCTTCAAAATAATCATCCAATGACTTGAGGATCTCCTCACGCGACATTGTCTTTAAAAAATATCCCTGCGGCTTTAATCTCATAACATTCATAATGCTCTCGCGGTCGGATTTGCCTGTAAGGAAAATGATCGGAATATCATGATAGTTGTTCTCGCTCCTGATCATTTCCATCACCTGGGGACCGGGCGTGATCGGCATATCATAATCCAGAAGGATCATGTCCGGACGGTGATTGGCCATATAGGTAATGGCCTGGATCCCGGATTTTACAGCCGTGATCCTGTATTTCTCCGAAAGCCATCCCTGAAGCATCTTCAGAAATGTGGTGTCATCATCCACCAGAAGAATGTGCCTGCGTGAGCGTTTTTCCTGTGCCTTGTCAGTTATGAGTTTCAATTCCTCGGCCACTGTCTTTGCATCAACAGGGCGCTTATACTCTGCATTTATGAGTGCTTCGGGTATGTATTTTTTTATCTCTTCAAGTTCACTGTCATAGCCTATCAGGCAGACCGGAAGCTTCTCGTCCCTGCTCATATCCATGATGTATACCAGGGCTTCCGCAGAATCATATACATAGTCACCTGCAAGAAGCAGGATCATGTCGATATCTTCTTTCTCCGCCTCAATGCTCTTTACATCAGGATCTACCGATACGGTGACGATCCCTGCCTTTTCAAGGCTTGCTTTGAGTGCGTCAGCCATGAATCTGGTCCCGCGGCTAACCAAAAGTATCACGCCCATTATTTTTCTCCCCCGGATAATATTTCAGGTATCAGTTCATAATCAAAATTGTCGACAGCCTGTTTTAAAGCCAAAAAACGCGCTTCCTCATCTTCGGGAAATCTGTATTTCTCCAGCGACTCCACAACATTGACGACACTGTCATAGTCAACTGATGCGCAGAATTCCAGCAGGGCTGTATAGGCCTCATTCATATCCTTTTCTGTGATGACCTCTCTTTTGTCATATTCGACATCACCCTTTATGTCATTTAGGGGCATGAGTTCCCCGGTAAGTTCCCTGTACTGAGCCAACAGGCTGCCAAGCCCGCTTTCAAGTGTTTTTGTGTCATTATCTTTTCCGGCTTTCTCAAGCTTCTCTGCAAAATCGGAAAGCTTCAGTGCGCCTATCACCCTTGAGGTACTCTTCAGAGCATGGACTTTGGTCGTAAGGTTCTTTATATCTCCTGCTTTCCGGTAATCCTCAATTTCTTCTGCGTTCTTTTGTGCAGAATCAAGGTAAGTCCTGAGTGCGATCATATAGGACTCATTGGTTCCACAGTGCATAAGACCCGCGTTTACATCAATGGCTTTGATCCCGAAAATGAAGTCGGGAATAGAGCGATCGACCTTAGGATCGTCTTCCGGTGCAGGCTCTGTCTTATCCTTTGAAATGTAATGGATCAGCACAGCCTCAAGACGGTCAGGGTCGATCGGCTTTGTTATATAGTCATCAAAGCCGGCATTTAAAAACATTTTCCGCATGCCCGAGATCGCATTGGCGGTAAGGCAGATGACCGGAGTCCTTGCATTCGGGGTATCCGAAAGCCCCTTCATTTCAAGAAGTGTCTCGATACCATCCTTGTCAGGCATCATATGGTCAAGAAATACAACATCGTAATGATTTTTCCGATACAGCGAAATTCCTTCATCACCGCTTAACGCCTTGTCTATCTTGATTTTTGTACGCTTAAGGAGGTTCTCAAAAACCGTCAGATTGACAGGCGTATCATCAACAACCAGCAGCCTCGCCTGCGGTGCAGTAAAGCTTACATGATATTTCTTTCTTTCGGAAAGCGTGTGTCTGAAGGCTTCTTCAAAATCACCAATAGGCTTTTGATCTTTTACACCCTGCACCAGCGCGAAAGAAAAAGTAGAGCCCTTACCGTATTCGCTTTCAACCTCTATGTGACTTCCCATCATATTGAGGAAGCTTTCGGCTATGCTCATTCCAAGCCCGGTGCCTTCAATATTTCTGTTTTTCTTTTCATCGATGCGCTCAAAAGCCAAAAACAGACGCTTCATATCTTCGGGTGCGATACCGACCCCCGTATCGGTGACGCTTATGATAAGCCTGACGGAATCGGGAGCAGCTTCTTTTTCCATGCCAACCCTGAAGGTAATGGAGCCTTCTTTTGTATACTTGACAGCATTTGAAAGGATGTTGGTTATTATCTGCTTGATACGGATCTCGTCTCCGTTCAGTACGACCGGGATATTTCCATCGACGTCCAGATTGAACAAAAGCCCTTTTTCAAGCGCCTTGCTCTGAACCATATTTACAAGATCATTAAGCATGGAAACAAAGCTGTAGTCCACATTGATGATCTCCATCTTTCCGGCTTCTATCTTTGAAAGATCAAGGATATCATTGATGAGCGAAAGCAGGGTATTGCCGGCGGTCCTGATGTCTTCGGAATAAGCTATGGTCGCTTCCTCCCGGCTTTCCCTCAGGACCATCTCATTAAGTCCGAGGATCGCATTCATAGGCGTTCGGATGTCATGGGACATGGTCGAAAGGAAGTCAGATTTCGCCTCATTGGCCTTTTTAGCCGCCTCCGCAGCCTCCGAAAGCTTCACGTTATAAAAATTGAGCACCAGGTAATTGAAGACCAGAAGCACCAGAAGAGCAAGTATTACCATTCCAAGCAGCACCCAGTCAACTACATTGTTGGAAACAAGATCCTTCCTTGGAATATAAGCCAGAAGAAACCAGCTGTCCATTGAATTCAAAGGCGTATAAGAAATAACACATTCCTCATCCTTCGAGTTGGTCATCGTCATCGTTCCGGACTCGGATGTGACCCGCCTTGTCATTTCATTGTAATCCGTTATATCCCGCCTGTTATAGGATTTATAATATTCAAAGAAATTGGAATTTTTCAGGGACCTGCCATGAACAAGATAATCTCCGTCTTTGTTGATAATGGAGATCTCGACGTTTTCGTATTCCCCTTTCAGATAAACAAACTTGTCCTCCAGCGCGCTTACCGGTTCCACGCGCATCAGAAGTGCCTCTTTAAGCGCCCGTGATTCCTTATCAAGGACCTTCACGTAATTCATGAAGGCAATGGACTGTACTCCGTTCTGCGGATTCGTATACGCTCTGGTAAGACTGACAACGCCGACTTCCCTGCTTATCTCTTCAGGATTGTCAAACAGATCGATGTTCTTATACGAGACAGAATAATCATTCGGATCCGTAGCCCTGGGGTGAGTGGATATTCCTTTTTTTGAACTGTCATCCAGAAAGATCAGATGACCGTAGATCATGGGAGACAGCTTTGCTTTTCCGATAAAAGAGATCGCCTCTTCCGCAGTCATTGGCGTTCCTGCTTCGGCCGAGCGGTTGATGTAATTCGCCCATATGTCGCAAAGGTGCTGCTCGTCCTCAAGATAGTTTGTAATGATCTGCTCGGCGGAGACAGTCATTTTTTCGAAAGCCTCTATCTCGTTTTCATTGCTTTCGCGCATCTTTGTATTGGCATAATGGATTATGAAGAAGAGTATCAGCCCCATTATTACAAGGTCGATGACAATGATCAGCGTTTTTTTCAAGCTTCAACCTCCCCCGGCTGTTCATTTTCGATCAGACGAAGGATCTGCTTCCTGCCCTGTCCCTTCAGCCTTTGCACCTTCATTTGAAGGAACGCTGTCCTTCTCTATATCCTGCGGCGCGTTCTGCTGCGGTGCGATATTCTGCGGTGCGATATTTTGCGGCGCACTCTGCTGCGGTGCACTCTGCTGCGGCGCACTCTGCTTCATCATCTGAGGATAAGGCATTATTGGAGGATAGGGGGCCACCGGCGGAGGCGGGGGCGGCATATCCTTTTTCTTTTTTCTGCTGTGCCTTGATACAAGGGCAATGATCACAATGAGAACGATAATGAAAGGCAGGCAGTATAGCAGGATGATAAGCACGTGAAGAAAGACCGCAAAGCCTTCAAACAACCCTTCGGAGAGCGATTCGGAAAGTCCCGTCCAGCGATTGTCCTCGGAGACTACAGGATTGTTGATATTAATGACTATCGTCTCATAGGCGACCCTGCTGTCATAGCTTGCCTTGAGAGCCTCATAGGATTCAATGTCTGCAGTGATATCGTCTATCCTGTCCTGAACCCGCAGGATCTCGTCGATCGTATTTGCTTTTGAAAGAAGCTCCTGATAGCGTTTCAGTGCAGTCCTTGCAGACTCGAGCCTTGACTGGTTGTCGGTATACTCATCAGAGACATCCTTTGAATTCTCGGAAAAATTTTTGATACGGTAAGTTTCTCTTATCTCTTTAAGGAAGCTGTCCGCCTTCTCGGTCGGAAGGCGAAGCGTCAGCTTTCCGTTCTCCTCATATATTGAAGAGTCCTGTACAAAGCCGCCCTGCGCTTCAGCCATCGCAGATATCTCGGAGAAAACCGAAAAAGCGTTTCCTGCCTCGATAGTGACATTTGCAGTCTTTATGATCTTCAGTTCCTTTAAGGCATCTGCGCTTCCATTCTTCTTATCAAGCCCGTTGGCTGAGCCTGTATTTGAGACTGTTTTAGTCTCTGATGAATTGTCCTGCGCGTTCTTCTCCCCGGAATAATCGATGGAGTCCGGTGTCAGGCCGCTTTCGTTTTTTGCTGCCGTACCCGATCCCGTACAGCCGGAAAAGACAAGGCTTACAGACAGTGCAAGGACCGCGATCAAAAAGGACCCGAAAAACTTATTATTCTTCATCAAAAGCCTCCTTTCATATCCTCTTCAAAATCTGTCTTTCAGCATTTCATACATGCTTCGAAGAGCCTTTCCTCTATGGCTTATCTCATTCTTCTCTTCCGGGGAAATAGTTGCGCTCGTCACATCATATCCGTCGGGAATGAAGATCGGATCATAGCCAAAGCCGTTCTCTCCTTCGATCTTATATCCTATCCTGCCTTCCATGGTCTTTTTTGTTACAAGGCTCTCACCACCTGAAAACACTGCTGATACGGCGCATACGAACCTCGCTGTCCTATTTTCCTCAGCGACACCTGAAAGCCGCTTCAGTATCTCATTATTCTTGATATCATAAGAAGTGTCGTGTCCCATGAATCGCGCCGACATTATTCCCGGCGCCTTGCCAAGGAAATCTACCTCAAGTCCCGAGTCATCCGCCATCACAACCACGCTTTCCGGTTCAGGATAGCCACTGTCCACAAGACGCCGGACAGCATTTGCCTTGATAAGGGAGTTTTCCTCAAAACTCCTCCCGTCCTCCTTTGGATCTGCAGACACTCCCGCCTCCTTCATGGAAAGGATATTTATATCAAGGTCTTTGAAGATCTCCTTTATCTCCCGAAGCTTTCCCGAATTTCCTGTTGCGAAGATAATTGTCTTTATCTCATTCTTCATGCGCTTCCTCCGAGAGCATCCCGATCACCGCTTCATAAAGGGCATGCGCGGCCTTTCTTTGATACTCATCATCAATGAGCTTTGAATGCTCGTTTTCATTTGTCATATAACCTATCTCACAGAGCGCGACAGGCATTGTTGCCTCTCTAACAAGATAATCCTCGTCTCCGGCGACGATGCCTCTGTCCTTTGAGGAAAGTTCTTCTACGAGATTTGAAAGACAAAGACCTGCAAATGCTTTTGAACTTCCGGTCTCATCGGTCACACTGTAGAGAACCCTTGTACCTGAAAAATCGGATGTTCTTCCGGAGGCTGTTGAACTGCAATGTATTGAAAGGAGAAGATCGGCATCAAGTTTCTTTGCAAGATCCACACGCTCCTCGCTGCTTTTGTAAACATCGCTCTTTCTTGTAAAGTAAATTCCTGTCTTTTTGGACGCAATATCATCCGAAAATTCCTCCTTCAGCTTTTTGGCGATCGAAAGATTGATATCCTTTTCAAGCGAGCCAAAAGCAACTGCGCCTGTCTCCCGGCCGCCTTCTCCGGCGTCAAGCACTACCACTCTGTCGTAATATTCCTGCGGCGCCATGTAATCAAAGCAAAGAAAATTCCCGTCTGTCGTATACATAACCTCTGTAATATCCGAAAAGAAAAGCTTTATTGTGCTTCGCTTTTCATTATATTCAAAACTTATATCGGAAAGACGTTCCCTGCTTCCGGCTATAAAGAAATCCCTGAAATATGAATCCCTGATCCCGGGAATGCTGAAGGAAAAGACCTTCCCCTCGGGATCGTTGTCACACGTAATCCCCGAAGTATCCGTCTCTGCCGGCAGCTTCATCAAAAGATCATGAGAGCCGGCCTCCTCCTTCCCCCTCAAAAACGAAAGTACAGAATAAGTCTCTCCCTCATTCATTCTCCAGTCTATTTTTTCCTCTTCCTTTTTTGGACTTTCATGGTCCTTGAAATTGATAAGAAAAAGAAGTGCTCCTCCCGTGACAAGAGCCAGAAGAAGCGCTATGACAGCCTGTACCTTTAACTCAGTCCTCACTGTTTTTGCTGCTTTCTTTGATGTATGAATAAGCCTTCAGGCAGAGGTTTCCCTGGGACTTTTGCTCCACCTGCGTCCAGTCAAGCCCGTTTACTGAAATATAGCCTTCACCATCGCTGATATCCACCTCACCCTCCATGCGCTCTGAGGTATATTCTACCGCCATAGGCTGGGATACTCCGGGCGTAGTGATGGAAATGATGACCGCGAAGCTCTCTCCTGCTGAAACAGAAACCGGACTTTCAAAGGAGACAGTATAATACCCTTTGTAATCAAACTTACCGCTTGCCACGGGCTTCCTCTTTGAAAGATCCTCTACGCCTTTGTAATCCTCAACAATATAGACCTCATATATAGTGTCCTTTCCGAGAGCGTAAAAGCCGCAGGCCGAAACATCCTCATCAACTCCCGCAGTAAATATGTTCGCTGCAAAGACATTCTCTCCGGAAAAGCCGATCTGACCCGTCCAGCCGCAGATATCAGACTGATGTATGATGTCATAGCCTTCCGATGACATTATTCTCGAATATGATACCGCCTGGGAGCCTATATTTGAATCATAATAAGAAACATAAAAGACTCCGTTGTCTCCGAAATCCTCTCCCCAGCTGTTCTGGCAGATGAAAGCCCCTTTCCCTCTCGCCTTCCCGCCGAAATCCGAGGCAGGCCTTTCATCATCCCAGCCTATTATCACTATGTCGTGATTTGGCTCCTCCGTACCTGTATAGCAGTAGGCATTCTTGAGCCCGTTGTAATAGGGCGAGGAGAGCATCGAGCCGGTGGAGCCGGAGTCCGAATATATTGAAGAAGAAACTCCACCGTTCTTGTAAATGGCAAGCTTTATAGCGTCGATATCATCTGCCGTAAAGATCCTGGCTTCCTGGAGATGATATTCCCTGCCCTCGCCTTCAGCTGTCACAGAAACCGGTCCCTTCCAGGAAAGCAGATAGGCAAGAGCCTGTGAATAGTCACCGCCTGACTTTCCTTTGAAGGAATAGCCTCTGTTCTCTATCATATCCTCTGTATCAAAGACAGCGATATCTTCAGGACGAAGAGCCGATTCCATGGCGCCTATGGAAGCATGAGCCCAACAGGTCGACTCCGTACCCTGATTCGTTGTGGGTGCGACCCTTCCCTCCTGACGAAGATCAAAGTCCTTCGGAAGAACAAGAGGAGTTGCCGTCTCCGAAGAAAGAGCTATCTGCCGCTTTGCCCCCTCTGAACCTATAGTGCAGGAAAACCCGAAAATTGCTGCAATATCCTTGACAGGAAGAAAGATATTCCCATTCAGGAGAAGGGGGGCCTCTGACAGAGTAACTGTCTGACCGTTGATCTCTCCCTCAAGGATTCCCGGATGCATGAGTACACTATCCTGTCCTCTCTTTACCCATATATCATTTCCGCCGAACATATGGGCGTTGCAGGAAAAGACGTCTCCTATCATGGCAAGGCTTCCCATCGGCTGAAGCCTCACGTTCATATAGATATCAGATGGGTTGAGCCGTGCCCTTGTTCCATCAAGAGTCACAGAGACACCGTAATTCTCGTTGAGGCTCTTGGCGATCAAGGGATCAAAAACAGCCCCCTCAAGGGTTGCCCCTCTGAAGGCTTTGACTTCAGTATACTGGTCCGGTATATGCAGGGTCTGGAACAATGCCAGGACCGTTATCGCTACTGCAAGAAGGAGATACCTAAGAAAATATTTCAAGTCCTGCTCCTCGGAGGCTTTGCCCCCATATATTCATAAAGATATGTGGTAAGATCACCATTCTTTATCTTCCTGTTTTTGTCTGCCCGCCTTCCGATACATTCCTGCGCATCAGGATATGAGGTGATAAAAAACAACGACCAGTCCGAGAGCCTTCTGTATGAATCTCCAAGGGTTCTGTAAAGCGTCCTCAGTCCCTCATCATCCCCCTTTGAAAGCCTCTCTCCATAAGGAGGATTCGTGATTATGAAGCCGTATTTTTTCGGATGGCGAAGGTCACGAACCTCTCTTCTCTGGAAATGGATAATATCTAGAACTCCGGCTCTGTCAGCGTTTTCACGGGCTGTCCTTATCGCATCATCTGAAATATCATAGCCCTGGATATCGGTCTTTGCATCAAACCTGATATTTGAACGTGCCTCTGCCCTTGCTTCCTTCCAGATCTTCTGTGGAACAAGATTGTCCCAGCCTTCTGCAGTGAAGCTTCTTGAAAGCCCCGGTGCAATATTCATTGCGATCATGGCCGCCTCTATAGGTATCGTTCCGCTTCCGCAGAAAGGATCCACAAGGATCCTGTCGGCATGCCATGGTGTGAGCATGATAAGTGCCGCCGCAAGGGTTTCCTCAATGGGAGCCTTCACTCCCGAAAGTCTGTAGCCTCTTTTATGAAGCGAGGGACCCGTAGTATCAAGGTACACTGACACATTATCCTTCTTCAGAAAGATCCTGACAGGATAGTCCTCACCGTCCTCGGGAAGCCAGTTAAGACCGAATTTTTCCCCGAGACGAACCGCCATCGCTTTCTTTGCAAGGGACTGAAGATCCGATGGAGAGAAGAGCTTTGAATCAACGGAGGAAGCCTTTGTAACCCAGAACCTGCCGTTTTTTTTGATATAATCCTCCCAGGGAAGAGCCTTTATCCCCTCAAAAAAGTCATCAAAGGTCAGGGCAGGAAAATTCCCCACCTCTATATACACCCTTTCAGCCGTTCTCAAATGGATATTTGAGAGAGCAACTGCTTCAGAGTCACCTTCGTAGGTGATCCTTCCGTCAGAGACACTCTTTATCTCATAACCAAGAGCGACTATCTCCCTTTTCAAAACAGCCTCCGTCCCGAAGTGACACGGGACAGTAAGGCACAATTTATCACATTCCATGAAGCCCATTATAAAACAAAAAATAGACGGTCTGCAACTCTTGCAGACCGCCTGTCATAAAAAGAAAGGAGACTCTTGTAAAACTTCATGCATAAGCATCGATATGCGCTCCTGGCATGGAATATTCAAGTCCCTGCCTTGAAGCATCATATGATGTATTTCCGGAAAACCTTTCAGCAAGCTTGTTGTAAGCCCTCTGGGCCTCAATATCGGCATCAAGCTGCTTCACTCTGTTTTCCGCTGTAACAAGCCTCGAAGCATTCGGATATTGAACCGGATCTACGGGAGTAATGCCGTTTGCAGCACCCGCACCGGCCTTCACCCTCTCCACATAAGCATCCGAGAAATCTGCCTCATTTGATACCTGATAATTTCTGTCTACTGCTGATGTAAGCTGCCCGACCGTTGCAGATGCACCGACCGAGCCTATCCTGCCTAACGATAATCCCACTGTATCCGTTCCTCTCCCCTAAGAAGTGAATCAGTATTCTGTCTGTTAAGTGCCTGGGCGGCTCTGACCGCACCATCATCCGTTCTCAATGAAACAGTATCAGCTGCAGCATTGACTCCTGCAACATTCACACCGGCATTTTCAAATGCGTTGTTGTCATCATTCCGGTCGTTTGCGTTCCTGGCAGCCTCAAACCTCTCCAGACCGCGCATCCCGTCTGCACCTGCTTCGAAATTCGCATTTGCTATAGCTTCGGCGCCTTCCTGAATATTCCTCTTTGTTGCGTCAAGTCTGGCAACATCCGCTGCGGTCTGCGCGTTGTTTTCTTCCTTTGCCTTCACGAGCTCCTCGCGGGAATCGATCTCTTTTTCATAATCATTCCTCGAGATCCTGCCCTGAAGATAATACTGCTCAAGCTGATCGTTCGTAACACCGGCAAAACTCGTGATCTCGGGAGCCTGAGTTTCCTCAGCCGCCGCCTGTGCCTGCCTTTCCTCGGCAGCCTCTTCCGCGGCTCTTTCCCTTGCAGCCTCTCTTGCAGCTCTCTGTTCGGCAATAAGTTCTACCCTTGCCTCCCTCGACTGTTCGCTCCGTCTTGCTGCCTCATCCGAAACAGCAACACCTTTGTCATTTCCCGCTGCCTTCTCGGAATCCTTTTCGGTAACACTGCCCTGACGGCTCTCATCAAGATCCTCCTCAGCCGCTTTGCTCACAGCAAGAGTATCGCCATCCCTGTCTCTTGAAACAACGGAGCGATCCATAAGAGCTTCCTTTGTTTCCTCGGCAGTCTCGGCATTTGACCTGATAGTATCGCTGTCAATGCGTTTTGTCGCGGCATCGGGAGTGTTGTTTTGAACATTCCCGTTCTGCCCCTGACCGGGACGAACCTCAGCAGGATTGTTTCCCCGTACCTGTGCCGCATTTTTGCCTTCCGTGGTCCTCAAAGCCGGTGAAGCTTGCTCCAAGGACGCTGTGGTAACGTTCCCCGTCCCACGAATCTTCATAGCATCCATAATACGCTTCCCTTTCCGGCAAATGTATGCTCCGCGAGCCATTCAAATACACGCAGAGCGCGCAAATGCACTCCATTGCATAATAGTAACAACTACATTATAACTAAAAATAATAAAATGTCCACAATTTTTTCAACATTATCGACAATTTTTATTGTTTTTCTTCTTTTTTCAGACAATTCGCAGAAAGAACGCCATCTGTCAGACCAATCTCTATAGTGTCGCCTTCATCAACCTTTCCCTCAAGGATAATGCGCGCAGCAAGGGTTTCAACGTTCTTCTGGATATAACGCTTAAGCGGTCTTGCCCCGTAAACGGGATCGTAACCGTTATCAACAATGAACTGTTTCGCCTCGGGAAGTATCGAAACCTTTATCTCCTTGTCGGAAAGCCTCTCGTTCAGCTCATTGATCTGAAGATCCACGATATAGACGATATCGTCCTTAGTCAACGGCTTGAACATTATTATCTCATCAAGGCGGTTCAGAAATTCCGGTCTGAAGGATGAACGGAGAAGGGCATTTACCTGCTCCTCTGATTCAGGGCGTATGCTCCCGTCCTCGGCTATCCCGTTCAAAAGGAACTCTGAGCCCAGGTTTGAAGTCATAATGATGATAGTATTCTTGAAGTCCACCGTCCGTCCCTGGGAATCCGTCACACGGCCGTCGTCAAGGACTTGCAGCATGATATTGAATACATCCGGATGCGCCTTTTCCACTTCGTCAAAGAGAATGACTGAATAAGGCTTTCTCCTCACAGCCTCAGTGAGCTGACCGCCCTCGTCATAGCCCACATATCCGGGAGGCGCTCCGATGAGGCGGGAGACCGAGAATTTCTCCATATATTCGGACATGTCGATCCTGACCATATTGCTTTCATTATCAAAGAGCGCTGCCGCAAGGGACTTCGCAAGCTCAGTCTTTCCAACGCCGGTAGGACCGAGGAACAGGAATGAACCTATCGGTCTGTCGGGATCCTTGATACCGGCACGGGATCTTATTATTGATTCCGTGACCTTCTTTACGGCGTCATCCTGACCTATTACCCTCTTATGAAGTTCCGCGTCAAGATGGAGAGTCTTCGTCTTCTCTGTCTCTGAGAGCTTTGCCACGGGAATGCCCGTCCACTTCGAAACGACGCGTTCTATCTCGTTTTCCGTGACCCTGTCGTGAACAAGATTTCGCCCCTTCTTTTCGTATTTTTCCTCCTCTTCGAGAAGAGCCTTCTGAAGCTCGGGAAGCTTTCCGTATTGAAGCTCTCCGACTTTGGTATAATCCGAATTCCTCTCTGCGATCTGAATCTCCGCCTTTGTGTTTTCAATATTCTCGCGTAGCTTTGAGAGATTGTCCGCAGAATTCTTTTCATTATCCCATTCGGCCTTTTTCAGGGAGAACTCATCCTGCAATGCCGAAAGCTCCTGATTCAGTACCGAAAGTCTTGCAGCCTCGCTCTCCGATCCTTCGCCCTGTTCCTGTTCCTTTTCGAGGGCGGACTTTTCCGCCTTCATCTGGGTGAGCCTCTTGT
>CAMVHB010000026.1 GCA_947167155.1 uncultured Lachnospiraceae bacterium
CATCAGGCTGATAAGTCCCGGTGCGGCCTTCAACGACTATCTGACAGAGCAGTTTACAAGCATCAAGGAAATGCTCCAAAAGGAGAACGCCGGAAAGGAAAATAATAAATGAGCAGATTACCTGAATATAGACAGATCGAGAAAAAGGAGCTTGAAAGCTTCAAGGAACTGATCCTTCCTGATATCTATGAGGAACTGAATGATCAGGAGGAGATCGATACAGATTATATCGCGATCTCCTCATGGATGAATGATGAGCCGACCGGAGCCATTATAATCGATCCTGAAGGCAGCGGAGACCTGAACCTCCTCTCCATATGGACTGCCCCCAAGTACCGTCGTATGGGCATAGCCTCCGCCCTTCTTGACAAGGTACTGTCGGTGGCGGCGGCCCTCTTTGACTATGAAGAGGGGCAGTACGGTGATGACATTACCTTAAAGACCATGTACTGTCTTTCCGATGAATACAGAAAGCCCTTTGAAGAGTGGCTTATGAAGAATGACTTTACGGAATTTGGTATCGTAAGGGAAGAAGAGGGTGACAGGCCCCAAATATGTACCGCAGTAGCGGATATCCACTTCTTCAGAACAGTATAAAAGAGGAGACAGGGGATCAAAGCCCCTGTCTCCTTCGTCTCATAGTCTCTTTTTCACATCTCCGAAAGCTCGTCCTGGTTCAGAAGCCTTACCCCGTGGGTTCCGAGATAGGCTTCCGCCTTAGCGGTGTCAGTGACCCTGAATATCATGCAGGCGTGCTCCGGACGCTTCACGGAAAGGAAGGAGTACATGTACTCGATATTGATACCGCCCTCGGAGAAGACCTGAAGTGTCTTCGAGAGGGCGCCGACCTCGTTCTTGATCTCAACCGCGAGGACCGGAGTGAGGGAGTTGATGAAGTTTTCCTCTTTCAGAACCTGCGTCGCTTCATAATCGTCATCCACGATGACTCTCGCAATGCCGAAATCCTTTGTCTCCGCAAGAGAGATGGCGCGCATATTGATCCTGTTCTTCGAGAGAACATCTGTCATCTTCTGAAGTGTTCCGGGTTTGTTTTCAAGGAATATTGATATCTGTTTGACACTCATTTTTGTTCCCCCTTTCAGATCTTTCTATTGTCAATGACACGCTTCGCCTTGCCCTCAGAGCGCTCGATCGTCTTCGGAGCGACAAGCGAAACGTGAGCCTTGATACCGAGCATATTCTTAAGACCGTTTTCAAGCTTCTTCTGGCGGGCTTCGACCTCACCGATATTGTCGGTGAACATCTCAGGCGTCATCTCAACCTGAACATCGAGCGTGTCTGTATTGTTCACGCGGTCCACCACGAGAAGATAATTCGCGGCATAGCCTTCGTTGATGAGCACGGTCTCGATCTGCGACGGGAATACATTGACTCCTCTGATAATGAGCATATCGTCCGTTCTTCCCTTGGGCTTTGCCATCTTTACAAAGGTACGGCCGCAGGAGCATTTCTCCCTTGAAAGCATACATACATCCCTTGTCCTGTAGCGGATCATCGGGAAGGCTTCCTTGTCGACAGCAGTGAAGACCAGCTCGCCCCAGGTTCCGTCGGGAAGGACCTCTTCAGTATCGGGATCTATGATCTCCGCGATGAAATGGTCTTCATTTACATGCATGCCGTTCTGTTCGCAGCATTCAAAGGATACGCCGGGACCGGAAAGCTCTGTGAGTCCGTATATGTCATAAGCCTTGATGCCAAGAGTCTTTTCTATATCAGCACGCATCTCCTCGCTCCAGGCCTCTGCTCCGAAGATGCCGGCCTTCAGCGGGATATCGTCGGGTGAGAGTCCCATCTCCTTCATTGACTCAGCAAGATATTCTGCATAGCTTGGAGTGCAGCAGAGTATCGTCGCGTTGAGATCGCGGATGAACATTATCTGGCGCTCGGTATTGCCGGAGCTGATCGGAACCGTAAGGCAGCCTACCTTGTGCGAACCGCCGTTTAAGCCGGCGCCTCCTGTGAAGAGACCGAAGCCGTATGCTATCTGGCATACATCATCAGGAGTTCCGCCTGCCGCGCATATAGCCCTCGCAGCGCAGTCATCCCAAAGGTCTATGTCATGCTGGGTATAGAAGGCGACAACTCTTTTTCCCGTCGTGCCGGAGGTGGAGTGAATCCTGACGCAGTCCTTCAAGGGGGCGCCAAGAAGCCCGTAGGGATAGGCATCCCGAAGGTCTGCCTTTGAGAGGAAGGGAAGCTTGTGAAGATCGTCAACCGACTTGATATCGTCAGGCGTTACTCCCTTCTCCTCCATCTTCTTCCTGTAATAGGGCACGTTGTCATATACGCGCCTTACCTGATGTACGAGCTTTTCACTCTGAATCTCGCGGATCTTTTCATACGGTGCCGTTTCGATCTCCTTTTGAAAATAATGTTCTGCCAAAGTAAGGTACCTGCCTTTCGAAAAAAACTATATAAATTACTCAAACGCTTGAAAACTACACAGCTGCTTGCATACCCCGCAGCCCACGCAGAGAGTCTGATCGACTACCGCAGTCTTTTTCATCGAGAGGGCGGGGCAGCCTATCTGCATGCAGGCCTTGCATGAGCGGCACTTTTCGGGATCCACTGAAAGCGGCGGATTGTGCTTTACATATTTTAGGAGTACGCAGGGGCGTCTTGAGATGATGACGGAAGGACCTTCAAATTGAAGTTCTTCCTTCACAGCCTCCTCGCATGCTTTAAGATCGTAAGGATCGACGACGCGCACATGCTCGATCCCCATGGAACGGATCAGAGCTTCAAGATCTATATGGCCTGCAGGATCGCCCTTGATATTCTTTCCTGTCAAGGGATTCTGCTGATGGCCTGTCATTCCGGTGATAGAATTGTCAAGGATCACAACAGTTGAGTTTGACTGGTTGTAAGCAATATTTGCAAGCCCCGTCATTCCGGAATGCATGAAGGTGGAGTCTCCGATGACGGCAACAGTCCTGCCTTCATTGTCTTTTCCGCCCGCTTTGTTGAAGCCGTGGATGGCAGAAAGCGAGGCACCCATGCAAAGCGTCATTTCCATTGTTCCAAGCGGAGGCGCTGCCGCGAGAGTGTAGCAGCCTATGTCTCCAAGGACTGTGCACTTATTCTTCTTCAGCGCAAAGAAAAGTCCCCTGTGAGGACAGCCCGCACACATTGCGGGAGGCCTGACGGGGATGTCAAATCCCTCACCTGCCGGTGTCGGAACAGGGTATCCAAGAGCCTTTCTTACGATATTCTGGGAGAATTCCATTGTGATCGGGAGAAGATCCTTCCCATGGACAGAAAGTCCAAGTGACTTGCAATGGTTTTCTATGATCGGATCAAGCTCTTCAACTACAAAGAGCTCCTTTTTCCCGTTCGCAAAATCGAGTATCTTCTTTACGGGGAGAGGGTTTACGATCCCAAGCTTCAGTATCGAAACAGTGGGGTCGCCTTCAGTTGCCTCCTTCACATATTGATAAGAGGTCGAGTCACATATTATTCCTTTCTCATTTCCGCTTCCTTCGATACGGTTGAGGCCGCTCTCTTCTGCAAGAGCAATGAGTTTTTTCGTCCGCTCCTCAACGAAGGGATGACGGCGGATCGCGTTTGCAGGAGTCATCACGTATTTTGAGATGGCCTTCTCATAGGGCTTTGTGTGCTCTGTTCGCTCGCCCGCTTCAACAACAGACTGGCTGTGTGAGACCCTTGTACACATCTTGAGAAGGACAGGTGTGTCGTATTCCTCCGATATCTCATAGGCCTTGATAACGAATTCTCTCGCCTCGGCAGAATCAGAGGGAGAGAGCATCGGGATTTTCGATGCTATGGCGTGATGCCTTGAATCCTGCTCGTTCTGTGAGGAATGCATTCCCGGATCGTCGGCTACGCCTATTACAAGACCTGCATTAACGCCCGTGTAGGACATTGTGTAGAGCGGATCCGCGGCAACATTGAGTCCCACATGCTTCATTCCTGCAAAGGAGCGCTTTCCCGCAAGGCAGGCGCCGAATGCCGCTTCAAGGGCTACCTTTTCGTTTGGTGCCCATTCGCAGTAGATCTCATCATGTTTTACTGCTTCTTCTGTGATCTCCGTGCTCGGTGTACCCGGATAGCTTGAAACGAATGCGCAGCCGGCCTCGTAGAGTCCTCTTGCCGCGGCTTTGTTTCCGAGCATCAGTTCTTTCATTTTTTTCTACGATCTCCCTTCATTTTTGTTGATATATTTTTTGAGAAGCGCCTTGATCTTTTTGATATCAAGAGGCTTTGTGGTGTAGTCGTTCATACCGCAGTCGAGGGCCTTCTTCATAGCATCTGTAAAGGCATCGGCTGTCATCGCGATGATGGGGACTGTGGTGCTGTCCGCCCTGTCTGACGAGCGGATAGCCCTTGTCGTCTGATAGCCGTCCATTTCGGGCATCTGGATATCCATAAAGATGGTATCGTAATGGCCTTCCGAATGACCGGTGAAAAGCTCAAGTGCCTTCGCACCGTTTGCGGCGCGGTCCATTGAGACGCCGATATCCTTGAATATCCTTTCCGCTATCATGGCATTGATCTCATTGTCCTCCGCAAGGAGGATATGACCTTTGATCGGACCTGTGGCTGTTTCGTCTTCGCTTTCCTCTGCTCGCAGGTCCTCAGAACCTGCCTTCACGGGAAGCTCGACGTGGATAGAGGTTCCCTTTTCAAGAGCGGACTGTACTGTGATCGTTCCGCCCATCAGATCAATAAGCTTCTTTACTATCGCAAGTCCAAGACCGGTTCCTGTTATCCTGTTTCTTCTCAAGGGATTTGAGTCTTCCTGAGAGAATTCATCAAACATGTGCTCCTGGAATTCCTCGCTCATGCCGATCCCTGTATCTTTTACATCAAAGGAAAGGAGAGTGTCAAAGCCTTTATTTTCCCCGGGATCGAGAGGGGTGGTCTTTGCAAAGAAGCTGACCCGGCCTCCCGAAGGAGTATATTTCATAGCATTTGAAAGCAGGTTCAGTGTGATCTGGTTGAGCCTCACTGAATCCGTGACAATCGCTTTCACATCTCCAAATTCCGTCCTGATATTCGTAAACAGAGACCTGTCGTTTGACATCGGATTGATGATATTTTCTATGTTCGTAAGATAATGCTTGAGAGGATATACATCCTCATGGAGCTCTATCACGCCTGAGTCGATCTTTGATACATCAAGGACATCATTGATGAGCGAGAGCAGGAAGGTGCCCGAGGTCTTGATCTTTGAAAGGTCATCAAGCAGCTTTTCCTTTGAGTCGATATCCTGGTTCGCAAAATCAGTGAGGTTCAGTATAGCGCCGATAGGCGTTCTGATATCATGGCTGATCCTTGAAAGGAACTGGCTCTTTGCGACATCGGCGCTTTTGGCTTTCGAAAGAGCATTTCGAAGCTCTGTGATCATGGACTGTTCTTTCAGGTTGTATTCAGTCACATCCGAGACACAGGCAAGGACCATGTCCTTTGAGTTCAAAAGGTAGGAGAACTGCACCAGCTTCCATACCCTGTTTCCGTTGTTGTCTGTCCATTCGGCAGTGGTGGAGTAATTATCCTTTTCCTTGAGATAATATCTGACAGTAGAAAGCTGAAAGAGCTGGAGTATCCGTTTCCGATCCGCTTCACAGACATGCTTTTCCACCGCTATCTCAAGATTGGCGGAATAATCAAGTGTTTCCCCTTTCCCGGCCTCAAGGTCCAAAGGTGTTTTTCCCATGAAGCGCATAGAGGAATTGAGAGGGTTGATCACGAGGACGCACTCATAAAGATTCAGAGTAAGGTGGGCGATGATCCTCCTTTCAAGCTCAGTTTCAGTCACATCCGTCGCGTAGAAGAACATCTCTATATCGCCATTATCCGGGTTTTCAAGAAGAGTGGTATCAACCCTTACCCAGACCGTGTTCCCTCTGATCCGCTGTTTGATGATATAGTTGTTTTTTCTGCTTCCTTCGGTAAAGCCCTTGATCAGGGCATTTCTCTCAAGTATGGTACTTATCCTTCTTCCGTCCTCAAGCTCGCCGAGGAAGCCGGGACCCGTGCGCGTGATCTCGTCGTAGGTAAGGGTCTCTCTGAAGGAAGGCATGTCGGGACGGCTTTCCACGAGGAAATTTTTGGAAAGATTGATCCTGGCGGCCAGATAGATCTTCGGATTTCTGATCGACCTGAAGAAGGAAAGTTCACGCCGGAATTCCCCTGATCTGAAGCTTTCCTCCGTGATGTCCCGTGTCGTTCCGATGGCTTTTTCGACTTTGCCGTCCTTTGATATGATCGGGGTCATGTGAAAACGGAGTATACGATCCGGGATCCGCGCCTTTGGAGTATATCGGATCACATTATCCACCTCCCGTCCCTTTCGAAGGAGTTCGATGGAGGAGTCAATGATCTTCTTTGATTCCTCATCGGCCCGCTCCACTATGAAGGAAAAGATCTTTGTCCGGTCAGAAGGGAGATTGTGTTCAATGCATCTTCTTCTCGTGTAATCAGTCTCAAAGAGAACGGCGTCTCCGGTGGAAAGATCCATCTCCCAGATGAACTGGCGCATATTTCCTATAGTGAGCTCATTTTGACGGAGGAGATCGTCCTCAAGGCTCTTTTCTTCGTTTAGTTCCTTTATGGCATTTATGTGCTCGGTCCTTGTCCTTTTTATATCGCTCAGGACAAAGTAAAGCACGAGAAGGAGACATGCCGTAAGGGCGGAAAAGAAACAAAAAAGAATTGAAAGCACGAGCATACCGTTTTCACCGGCATTTCCTCTTAAGAGATTAAAGACGAGGGCCATTACAAAATAGACCACAGCAAAGAAGAGTATTATGACAATACCCCGGATAAGCTTTTTATTATTCTTTTTTTTGCCGCTCTCTTCCATGATCACTCATTTTGATCCGATTCTTTTGTGCTCGAGCTCTTTTTTCTGATCACGCTGCGGGGACGGAGGAGCTTCGCGTCATAGAGCGAGTTGTCCGCCTCAGTGAAATAATCGGAATAGGTCTCGACCGTGAGTCCGTCCGCATCGGCGATACCGACTGAGATCGAGAGTATGAATTTTCTTGTCGAATGTCTGTTGAATTCGTCGCACATCTTTTTGATGGTGAGACGCTTTTCTTCAATGTCTTCATTGTCCTTGCGGGCATAAATAATATAGAATTCGTCGCCTCCGGAACGGCAGACGATCCCGTCCTTTGCAACCGCCTCCTTCAGGATGTTCGCTGCATTGAGAATGGCATCATCCCCGGCGGCATGACCAAGCTTGTCATTGATCTGTTTCAGGTGGTCAAGGTCCGCCATGAGGACGGTAAGGCGCCCCTCATAGCCGTTTCTGATCATAGCGTCTATCTTCTTTACAAAGCCGTCCCTGTTGTAGAGCTGGGTGAGAGGATCGTGGGTGGATGACCATTCAAGCACCCTGTTCTTTGATTCAAGCTCGCTCTGGAAGGCCCTGTGCTGGTTGGTAAGCTCAAAGAAATGCAGCGCTGTTCCGATCTGAAGGGATATGATATAAAAATAACGCACATCCTCCGGATCGATCTCCACCATCAAGACGCCGTATTGTGTTTCCCTGTCATAGATCAGGAAATTCATAAGCTGTCTTCCGGGACCTTTGACGGATACTATGTCCTGCATGGTGCATTCGTCGTTGATCTCGATCGCGTCATCCGGACCGTAGCCTTCGGCGAGATCCCCGTCCTGCTTCATCACAAGCCTGAAGTTCTCGGGCTTCTTCCAGTCGGTGACGCTGTTGTATGTCACGGGGTCTCCAAGGAAAAGGAAGGATCTTCTGGCACCGAGGATCTTCATCCTGTCCGCGACCGCGGTGAAGAAGGAGGCTTCATCCGAGTCTTCCTCCATCAGGCTTCTTACGAGAACTGAGCCAAGCCAGATATTCGTCTGGAAGTTGTGATAAGCCTCGATCCGGTCGGAAAGAGACTGCATGAGTTCGGTCTCATCCGAGTCTCCCCGAAGAGCCGTTTCAGAGTCCGGGTCATAATCACAGCCACAGGAGGCACGCTCGATAAAGCGCACGGGAAGCCTTTCGGAGGTAGCCTCCTTTCCTTTAAGGACCGCAAGGCATTTCTTCGCGGCCTCGATACCCATGAGATCGGATTCCTGGCGGACTGTAGTCAGCGGAGGCTTCATATACTGCGCGTTTTCGATATTGTCAAAGCCGGCGACCGCTATGTCACGTCCGATGACGAGTCCCGCCTTCTGGCAGGCACGGTAGATCCCGTGGCACATCTCGTCATTTGCGGAAACTATGGCCTCTGCACCGGGGTTGTCAAGGAGCATCTTCTCGACTATCACATCAACATTTTCATTGAAGTCTCCGGTGCCTATCATCTCGTCACTTACTGTCAGTCCGTGGGACTCCATCACATCAAGATAAGCCCTGAAGCGCTCGTCTGCGTCCCTGTTCCCCACAGGACCTCTGAGATAAAGGATGTTCCTTAGACCGTGTTTTTCTATGAGGTGCCTCACTACAGAGGCCTGCCCTTCGTAGTTGTCTGCTATGAGGTAGATGAGGTCTGTCCCCTCCGGAGCCACCTCTTCAAGGAGTATAATGGGGATATCCAGTGAAAAGAGCTTCTTTGAGATATGGGCGGCCCGGGGCTTGTATATGCAGATGGTGCCGTAAGACACTATCATCGCGTCAAGAGTCAGAAACTCTCTGTAATCGTATATGTAAAGATATTGATAATCATAAGATTTGTCGCCATAGGAATGCCCGCGGAGAAAACTCTCGCTCTCCGTTCCGAGGTAGAAATAAACATCACATTCGTTTTTGTCGAGCCCCTCGTGGATACGTTTCAGAAGCCTGTAGGGATGGTCTGTCTGCGTGTTTCCGCAAAGGACTCCGATCTGATATTTTCCGTTCTTCATTTTTTTCTTCCTCGTAAATTCGGAACTATCAAAGAAAAAACATTTATAGCCATTATAACAGATTTAGTGTATTATATAAAAGGTTTATTGCATTCCTGCACTAAAGAAAGAGAGCAAAAAAATGGGGAAGAAAAGGCTTATCACAAGGAGTGACTTTGACGGGCTCGTGTGCGCGATGCTCTTCAAGGAACTCGATATGATAGACGAGATCAAGTTCGTACATCCGAAGGATGTTCAGGACGGGAAGATAGATATCACGGAGAATGATATCACCACGAACCTTCCTTTTGATCCGAGGGTAGGGCTTGCCTTTGATCACCACGAGAGTGAGCTTACAAGGAACAAGGCCGATGAATATCAGGGAAAATTCGTGATAGTAGGCGGTGCGAAATCTGCAGCCAGAGTCGTTTATGATTATTACGGCGGAGAAGAGCGCTTCAAGGTAGTGAATCCGGAGATCATGGAGGCTGTTGACAAGGGTGATTCTGCCGACTTCACTGAGGAAGAGATACTGAATCCCACCGGCTGGGTGCTGATGGATTTCATAATGGATGCGCGGACAGGGCTTGGGAGATTTCATGATTTCCGTATCTCAAACTACGACCTGATGATGGAGCTCATCGATTATTGCGTGGATCACAATATTGACGAGGTGCTCGAACTTCCCGACGTGAAGGAACGCGTCGATATGTACTTCAAGCAGCAGGACCTTTTCAAGGAGCAGCTTGAGAGGCTTGTGAAGATATATGACAAGGTCGCGGTGATAGACCTTCGAAACGAGGAGACCATCTATACCGGAAATAGATTCATGGTATATGCGATGCATCCTGAGATAGAAATATCAGTCCATGTTGCATGGGGCTTCAAAAAGCAGAATACAGCGGTCATGATAGGAAAATCCATCATCAACCGCGCTTCAAAATATGACATCGGGGAGCTTTGCCTTTCATACGGAGGCGGCGGTCATACAAACGCCGGTACCTGCCAGATAGACAATGACAAGATAGATACAGAACTTCCCGTTATCATCGACAAGATAAACAAGGGAATTGTCTGAGATCAGTTTTCAGTTCAGGGGGATGCCGGACAATGAGACAGGTTGAGGTTTCAAAGCTTAGACCGGGAATGATAGCCGCGCAGGATATCATCACAAAGAGAGGACAGGTCATCGCTGAAAAGGGGAGCGAAATGACAGGTCAGCTTATCGCGCGGCTTTCTTTCTATCGGATAGAGACAGTATATGTCGAGGATGAAGCGTCGAAAGTTGAGAGCACCGGCGTGCCGCCGGCTCCTGCGCCGAAGCCTCAACCCGTGCCGCAGCCTGCGCCGCAGCCCGTACCTCAACCGGCACCGCAGCCTGCACCTCAGCCTGCACCTCAGCCTCAACCGGCACCTCAGCCTCAACCGGCACCTCAGCCTCAGCCGGCACCGCAGCCTCAGCCGGCGCCGCAACCGGCTCCCGCACCGAAAGCCTTTACTCCGACTCCGGCCGCAAAGCCGTCGCTCTTTCAGGACTCCGGACCGGAGCCTGCTGAACAGCCCGCTCCTCCGAGAAGAGGCATTCACGGGACTATTCCCGACAATCTCGGACTCACGAACGCGCTGTCGATGGATCATGATTATCAGCAGCTTCAGATCATATATGCGCAGACGCTTGCTTCCCTTCGGGACAATTTCAACGCCCTTCTTGACGGAGAGGTGTCGGATATGTCGATGGAAGAGCTTCTTTCAGAGTCAAAGGACCTTTTCCAGTCAAGATCGACCATAGAGCTTTTTGATCTGCTCCGGGGACTTCGCAGCAATGACGACGTGATCTATGCTCACTGCCTGAACGTGGCAATGGTCGCGAGGGCTCTCGGAAAGTGGCTTCGTTTTTCCCGCCAGGACCTCGATATCCTGACTCTTGCGGGGCTGCTTCACGATATTGGAAAAATGCTTGTTCCGATGGATATTCTTTCAAAGACAGAGAAGCTTACGCCTGAGGAATTCGCAAAGATCAAAGAGCATCCCATGCATGGTTTCAAGATATTGAAACAGATTCCCGGGATGGATCCGCGTGTCGTGAAAGCCGCGCTGCAGCATCATGAACGCTGCGACGGGAGCGGCTATCCGAGAGGCCTCACAGGGGATGAGACCGATGACTTTGCAGAGATCATAGCTATAGCAGATGTCTATGATGCCATGACCGCGATAAGGGCATACCGTTCACCGAAGTGCGCCTTCGAGGTTATAGCTGACTTTGAGAAGGACGGGCTTCAGAAATACAATCCGAAATATGTCCTTACCTTCCTTGAGCATATAGCAAATTATTATCAGAATTCAAAGGTCATACTTTCGGACGGAGCAAGGGGTGACATTATCTATATCAATCAATCCTCGCTCTCACGCCCGATGGTGAAGTATGACGACGGGAGAGTGGTTGACCTTTCGCACGAGAGAAGTCTCTCGATAGTCAGCACCATGTAGACTCAAGGACAATTCTCAGGCAATCGACATCACCTTGTAGTCCTTTTCCTCCACCGCTTTTTTGAGGACCTCGTCGGAAACCTCTGAGGAAAGGTGGACGAGAGCCTCTCCCTTTTCATGACTCACATCCGCGCTTGAAACGCCGTTTATGGCTTCAAGCGCATTTTTTACGTTCTTTTCGCAGTGAGCGCACATCATGCCTTCGATGGTCATTGTCTTTTCCATTTTGATCTCCTTTTCTTTCATTTCTATGAGCCATTCATTGTTTGAAAAATCATCAATATCAAAGCCATATCCTTTTTTGGGTCTGTCATGCTTTTTGTCAAAGGGCTTTACGAGATTAAGCCGAAGAGCGTTAAGGCATACCGTAACAGAGGAAAGGCTCATCGCGAGCGCACCTGCCGCGGGGCTCATCTCAAGTGAGAAGCCGAACAAGGCCTGATAGACACCTGCCGCAAGAGGTATGAAGAGGGCATTGTAAAAGAAGGCCCAAAAGAGGTTTTCCTTGATATTCAACAGCACCGCCCTTGAAAGACGTATCGCCGCGGGGAGGAGGGAGAGTGAGTTTTTCATGAGAACGATCTCTGCGGAATCTATGGCGATATCCGTACCGGAGCCGATCGCAAAGCTGCTGTCAGCCCTCGCGAGAGCCGGCGCGTCATTGATGCCGTCTCCGGCCATAGCCACGTGGACATTACCGTTTACATTGCTCTCTTTAATATCCCTTATCACCTTTTCCTTGTCGGAAGGAAGGACTTTTGCGATGACAAGGTCGACACCTGCGGTCTTTCCGATATACCTTGCGGCGCCCGCGCCATCCCCTGTGAGCATAATGGTTTTGACTCCGAGGTTCTTGAGGTCGGCAACAGCTTCGGCGCTATCCTCCTTTATCTCGTCAGAAAGGATCAGCTGTCCGAGGTATTCATTGTTTCGAAGGACAAATATTGAAATGCTCCCCCGATCTCCGGCATCCGAGGAAAATGAGAGGGCGTCATCCGGAAGCGAAATATATTTTTCCACAAATCTCCTGTTTCCCACAACGATCTTTTCGTTGTTGAGAACACCGGTAATACCGTTTCCGGGATGCTCAGTAAAGCCGCTTACGCTTTCAGAGAGACGGTTTCTTGCATGAAGACTTTTTTCCTCACTTTCGATGATATTCTCATAGAAGGCCGTGATCGCCTTTGCAAGCGGGTGAGAACTCTTTTTTTCAAGCACAAACGCGCTTGTGAGAAGTGCGTCTCTCGAGACTCCTTCGGCCGGGATAACAGAAGTCACCTTTGGCTCTCCTTTTGTGATCGTCCCTGTCTTGTCGATCGCTGCAACACAGGTCTTTCCGGCCTCTTCAAGGGCGGATGCAGTCTTGAAGAGGATGGCGTTTTTTGCTCCGACGCCGTTTCCTACCATTACGGCAACGGGAGTCGCAAGCCCGAGGGCGCAGGGGCAGGATATCACAAGGACGGAGATCGCCCGTGAAAGAGCGATCGAAAAGTCAGCTCCCGCGATCAGCCAGCCGATCAGTGTGGCAAGGGCTATAAGCATTACGACAGGAACGAAGACTCCCGCCACTTTGTCTGCGATACGGGCTATGGGAGCCTTTGTCGCTGAGGCATCGGAAACGAGATTTATTATCTTTGAAAGAAGGGTTTCGTCGCCGACCCCTTTGGCACGCACCTTGATGAAGCCGTTTTCATTCATGGTCGCGGCATGTACAGTGTCGCCCACGCTCTTGTCCACGGGGACTGATTCTCCGGTGAGTGCCGATTCGTTTACGGCTGTAGATCCAAATTCTATGATGCCGTCGCATGGGATCGATGACCCCGGGCGGACTATAGCAAGTGCGCCCTCCTTCAGCTCAGATACGGGGATTTCTTTTTCAACACCGTTTTCTTCTATCACGGCAGTTTTCGGAGAAAGATCGATAAGCCCTTTCAGGGCATCTGTGGTCCTGCCTTTTGAATAGGCTTCAAGTGTCTTTCCTATGGTGACGAAGGTCACGATCATAGCCGAAGTTTCAAAATAATAATCCGGGAGTTCCATATAGAGCGCCGCCAGTGAATAAATGAATGCAGCCGAGGAACCCGTTGCGACGAGGCTGTCCATATTCGGCGAAAGGTGAAGGAGGCTTTTGCCGCCTGATATGAAAAAATCTTTGTTTATCACAAGGATGATGATCGTAAGAAGCATCTCAGTGATGCCGAGGTTCACATGGGTTGAAAACAAGGGCGGCACGGGAAAACCAAACATATGATGCCCCATGGAAAAATACATAAGGACCAGAAGCACTATGATGCTTGATATCAGGCGCTTAAGAAGTCTCTTTGTTGTGCTGTCTGAATTGGCGGAAAGATTGTCCTTTGAAGAGGTATCTCCGGGGATGTATGCTTTGTAGCCGGCCTTCTCAACTGCCTTTTCGATCTCTTTTTGTGAAGCTGTACCCTCCACGGACATTTCGTTCATGAGGAGAGAGACAGAGCAGGATGAAACCCCGTCAACCTTTGATACTGCCCGCTCTACAGCGTTCTGGCAGGCTGCACAGGACATGCCGCTGACCTTATATTTTTGAACCGACGACTTCATACAAACCTCCGAAAAGTGACTTTACTATGATAGCACGAAGAATTCACTTCTGCTATCGAATCTGATATACTGTAACCGCTGTTTGTATTCTGATGATCAAAGGGGGGATAAAAACAGTTATGAAGAGATTAATAGCGATCATCTTTTCCGCTGTCTTATTATTGTCTTTTTCCTTTTCTTTATTGATTCCTTTAAATTCCATTGCAGCATCTTCTCAGAGGAAGACAGTCCGCGCAGGCTTTTTTGAATCCGAGGGTTATGCCTACAAGGACTCAAACGGCTCTTTCAGAGGCTATGATGTAGAACTTCTCGAGGAGATCGGTGCCTATGGAAACATGGATATAGAGATCAATGTCATAGACTCCGTTTCAGAGGCAGAGAATATGCTTTCCGGGGGAAAGCTTGATGTGCTCGTGGATTTTCTGAAGACTCCCGAGAGAGAGGAAAAGTTCATCTTTTCCGAAAACCCTGTGGTGACAGAGGCTTCGAGCATCTTTGTGAGGGCGGACGAGGTTCGCTATGAAAAGGATGATCTTACAGCCGTCAAAGGGATGAGGATAGGTGCCGCTTCCGATTCCGGCTTTATTGAGCCGTTTGAAAAGCTGTGCGCTGAGAAAGGAATAAAGCCGAATATCAAGACCTATCCGAGTGACGCAGCGGCAAGGGACGGTCTTGTCAGCGGCGAAGTCGATGGCGTTCTCATAGGGGGCATGGTTCCGGCCGGCTTCAAGAGACTGATAGCATTCTCACAGGAGAGTGCTTATTTCATGTTCCGAAAGAGTGATACGGCACTCCGGGATGCCTTTGACAGTGCTCTAGAGGGAATAATCATGGACAAGCCCTCCTTCCTTACTGACCTCTATCAGAAATATGTCACCACAAGGCTTGACGGGATGGCTCCGCTTTCCACAAATGAGGAGATCTTCTTAAACAGCAAGAGGAGTTTTTCTGTAGGTCTTATGGAAGACGCGGAGCCTTATTCCAAGAAGGGGGAGGGAGATAAACCTGAAGGCATTCTGCCTGAGTATTATGAATTGCTTTCAAAGAAGCTTAATGTGAAGTTCAATTATGTCCTTTATTCCTCTACCGACGATGCGCTTGAAGACTTAAGAAACGGAAAGCTCGACATATATGCTCATTATTACGGGGATACCATAATAGCGACTGAAGATCATGTTCTTGTCACCGAACCTTATATCACTATGGAGTGCGGGGCTATCACGAAAAGCGAGCTCAAGGATGATATCAAAAAGGCTGCCGTTACCGTAAGGACCATGAGGTGCATAAAGGAGCAGCTCGGTGACAGGATAGAGCTTGTCACGGTCGATTCGGCGGCAGACGGTTTTCGCGCTGTGACAAGAGGTACGGTAGACGCTTATATCGGTTCCGTTACAGCAGTGACATGGAGCTTGAATCAGCACTCATTAAAGGGAGTCAAACTGACGGTGATCCCCAAGACATATCTTCCGATAGGCGGAGTGGTAGCGCAGGAAAGCAGAGACCTTTATACTGCGCTGAACAAGGCTATCAGAGCTACCGGACCTGATTTTGTAAGTATCGCTGCTCAGGGCTCCGTCATGAATTCTTCAAACATAGGAACTCTCCTTGAAAATGTTCCTTCGGGACTGATCATTGCGATAGTCATAGTGATCTTCGGACTTATAGTGGCCTTGATGCTTGCAGTCATCCTTCTCGTAAGAAATCAGAAGGCAAAGATCTCCGTGGAGGCAGGTCGTCAGTCCAATGAAAAAAGAAATGAATTCTTCTCCGGGATAAGCCATGATATGAGGACTCCTTTGAATGCCATAATAGGCTTTTCCGAGATCGCGATGGAGACAAAGGACGAGAAGAAGGTGAGCGAATACCTCTACAAGATCAAGCTCTCCGGGCAGGTGCTTTTGAATCTCATCAATGATACCCTGATGATCTCAAAGATGCAGAGCGGAAAGATGGTGCTCCATCCCGAGTCATTCAGACTGAGCACCTTCCTTGAGGAGAGCATGGTGCCGGTGGAAGCGATTGCGGAGCAGAGCGGGATCAGGGTGGAAAAATATTTCCCCGAGCACGATTACATCATATCGGCAGATCGCACAGCGCTTCAGAAGGTTCTTATCAACTTCTCCACGAATGCCGTCCGTTATTCAAAGGAAGAAGGTACTGTCTGGATCACGGTGTCAGTCGTTGAAACAGATGAGAGAAACCTTTCCCTCGTTTTCGTGGTTCGCGACAATGGAATAGGAATGTCGGAGGATTTCATGGAGCATATGTTTGAGTCCTTCGCCCAGGAGAACCGCCATGACGCGAAGAAGGGAACGGGGCTTGGAATGGCGATCGCAAAGCAGTTCGCGGACCTGATGGACGGCGACATCAAGGTCGAGAGCGAGCTCGACAAGGGCTCCTGCTTTACAGTAAGCTTCCTTCTTCCCGGCTTCATCGCAAAGACAGAGAAGGAAGCAGAGAACCCGGGGCAGAAGGTCGATCCCTTGGCGCAGGGCGAGGAAAAGAAGGAAGATCCTATGGCTGAGATAGACAGGATCCTTTCCGGAAAGAGGATAATGGTCTGCGAGGACAACGAGCTGAACCGTGATATTGAGGAAAAGGTCCTTGAAAGAAAAGGCATGGAAGTAGTCCTGACCTGCGACGGAAAGGAAGGACTTGAGACCTTCAAGGCTTCAGGGGTAGGCCACGACAATGGCGGCTTTGATTTCGTTCTCATGGATATGAGGATGCCCGTGATGGACGGAAACGAGGCTACAAAGGCGATCAGGGCATGTGAAAGGGATGACGCGAAGAAGATACCGATAGTCATGCTTTCCGCTGACATTTTTTCCGATGAGGTTGAGAGAAGCAAGAAGATAGGCGTTACCAGGTATCTTGCAAAGCCCATCAATCCCGTCCTTCTGTACAAAACCCTGGTCGAGGTTTACAAGGAGGTGGAGGAGGATAATCAAAAGGCTCCTTTTGTATAAATGCGGGAGTTTTCTCCTTGACAATGCCTTTTTGAGTGAGTACTTTAATTAAGGCAGTTTTTGCAGGGCAAATGATCCGGTGCCCTGCATTATTTATGAGAAAAAGGAGTATTGAAATGGAGAAATTACTTTTCACAAGTGAGTCTGTTACGGAAGGACATCCTGACAAGGTCTGCGATGCCGTTTCGGATGCGATCCTTGACGCATGCATGGAGCAGGATCCCATGAGCCGTGTTGCCTGCGAGACAGCAGCCTGCACCGGCTTCGTTCTTGTTACCGGCGAGATCACGACAAAGGCAAAGCTTGATATCCCTTCGATCGTGAGACAGACAGTGAACGAGATCGGTTACAATGACGCTGCTACAGGTTTTGACGGCAACACCTGTGCTGTAATGGTCGCACTTGATCAGCAGTCCGCTGATATCGCGATGGGCGTTGACAAGTCGCTTGAGGCAAAGGGCGGCGACACTTCGGAGGATCTTGATACGGGAGCAGGCGACCAGGGTATGATGTTCGGCTATGCTACAAATGAGACCGACGACTATATGCCTTATCCTATCGACCTTGCACACAGGCTTTCAAAGAGGCTTACGGATGTGAGGAAGGACGGGACGCTTCCCTATCTTCGTCCGGATGGAAAGACCCAGGTCTCCATCGAATATGACGAGAATGGAAAGCCGAAGAGGCTTGAGGCTGTCGTTCTTTCAACCCAGCATGATCCTGATGTGACTCAGGAGAAGATTCACGAGGATATCAAAAAATATGTCTTTGATCCCATCCTTCCGAAGGAGCTTCTCGATGACAAGACAAAGATGTATATCAATCCCACCGGGCGTTTCGTGATCGGCGGACCTCACGGCGACGCAGGACTTACCGGAAGAAAGATAATAGTCGACACCTACGGCGGAATGGCCCGTCACGGCGGCGGTGCCTTCTCCGGAAAGGACTGCACGAAGGTGGACAGGTCTGCGGCTTATGCAGCGCGTTATGTTGCGAAGAATATCGTGGCAGCAGGACTTGCTGATAAGTGCGAGATACAGCTTTCTTATGCTATAGGCGTTGCTGAGCCCACATCTGTGAATGTAGAGACCTTCGGTACCGAGAAGGTTCCCGTTTCAAAGATCAATGAAGCCATCAGGGAGAACTTCGATCTTCGCCCCGCAGGCATAATAAAGATGCTCGACCTTCGCCGCCCGATATACAAGCAGACTGCGGCTTACGGCCACTTCGGCAGAAATGACCTCAATCTTCCCTGGGAAGCTCTTGACAAGGTTGATGCATTAAAGAAGTATCTTTAAATTTCAAACTGAAGAAACTTATGATACAATGAAGCGGTTGCGGCGGATGATACCACGCAGCCGCTTTCTTTTTGCGGAAGAAGGAGGTTCTTTTTGAAGATAAGGACGAGACTTGTAGTCTCCTTTTTCATAAGTACTCTGGTCCCCTGCGTTCTGATCCTTCTGACACTTGAGATCTTTATGCGGGTGAAGGGACGGGGATTATCTGATCTTTTCCAGGGACCTGACGAAGACTTTTTCCGTGATGTGGCGGCGAGCATTATCATTATCCTTTCTCTGACAAGCGTTGTTCTCATACTCTGGATCTACGGAAGCCTTGTCGCGAGGATCAGGATGCTCTCAAAGGCGGCAAAGAGGATAGAGGAAGGAGACCTTGATTTTTCGATCGAATCAAAGGGCAGGGACGAGATAGACGACCTTGCGGCATCCTTTGAGGAGATGCGGGCGCATCTCAAGGCCAACAGCGAGAAGATACTGAAGATGGAGGAGGACAGGCGGCAGCTTTTATCAAATGTTGCCCATGACCTCAAAGGACCTCTCACATCAATAAGCGGCTATGCCGAAGGTCTCTATGACGGAGTCGCGAATACTGAGGAAAAGAGGATGCGCTATATCCGCACCATTATGGAGAAGGCGAAGGATATGGACTCGCTCCTCGCGCAGCTTTCGCTCTTTTCAAAGATAGATAATGACGGGATCTCATATGAGTTTGAGCATGTGAAGGCTGTGGATTTTGTGGCTTCTGTCCTTCGCCCGGCAGAGCTTGATCTGAAGAATGTGGGAGGTATGATATATTTCTTTGCCGAGGCTCCGGAGTCCCTTGAGATCATTGCAGACAAGGACAGGATAAGGCGTGTCATAAACAATATCATCGGAAACTCAATCAAATACAGGCGTGAAGAGGTTCCCCTCGAGATAAAGGTCTATCTCGACGAGGAGGAAAGCGTCGTAAGGCTTACGGTGACGGACAACGGAAAAGGGATTCCCGAGCAGGATATCCCGCATATATTTGAGCGCAGCTTCAGAGGGGATCAGTCCCGAAACGCAAAGGTTCCGGGAAGCGGCTTCGGTCTTTCTATCGTGGAAAAGATAGTTAATGATCACGGCGGTGATGTCTTCGCCTCATCAATAGAAGGGAAGGGAGCTACCATAGGCTTCACATTGAAGAAGTACAGAAAAGGGGCTTGAATGGCAAAAATACTTATAGTAGAAGATGATGAAGCTATAGCAGGGCTCGAGGAGGATTATCTTACCGCGGAGGGGTATGAAACAGAGACGGCCCATGACGGTGAGGAGGGGCTGAAAAAGGCGCTTTCCGCTGATTACGATCTCATGCTCCTTGACGTGATGCTTCCAAAGATGGACGGTTTTGAACTTCTTGAAAGAGTCAGATTCGAAAAGGATATCCCGATCCTCCTTGTTACCGCAAGGAAAGAGGATATAGACAAAATAAAGGGACTCGGGCTCGGGGCTGATGACTATGTGACAAAGCCCTTTTCACCGGGGGAGCTTGTAGCGAGAGTGAAGGCGCATCTCAGCCGCTATTCAAGGCTTATCGGGATCGCCGATCTTGAGAAGGATGTTTTGAAGGTCCGGGGGCTTCGGCTTGAAAGGAAGACAAAGCGGGTTTTCGTAAATGGTGAGGAAAAACGGCTCACAGTCAGGGAATACGAGCTTCTCTACTTTTTCATGACGCATCCCAACAAGGTCTATTCGAAGCAGGATCTTTTCAGAGAGGTCTGGGGCTCGGATGAGTATGGGGATCTCGCAACTGTGCCTGTACATGTAAACAAGCTCAGGGAAAAAATTGAGGTTGACCGTGACAATCCCCAGTATGTCGAGACCGTGTGGGGGATGGGGTATCGGTTGAAGATATAATATTATTTTTGAAAAAAGGATAAGGAGCAAAAAAGTGGCAGACAAAAAACTTGTTGAAGAGATCACATCAAGAGATGTGGATTTCGCGCAGTGGTACACCGATGTTGTAAAAAAAGCGGGGCTCATGAGTTATTCGTCCATCAAAGGGTTCATGAATTATCTTCCCGCGGGCTATGCCATCTGGGAGAACATCCAGAGGGAGCTTGACAAAAGGTTCAAGGAGGTCGGGGTCGAGAACTGCTATCTTCCGATGCTGATCCCCGAATCCCTTCTGAACAAGGAGAAGGATCATGTGGAGGGCTTCGCCCCCGAAGTCGCCTGGGTGACCCATGGCGGCGTGAACCAGCTTGAGGAGAGGCTCTGTGTGCGCCCTACATCAGAGACACTGTTCTGTGAGCTATACAAATCCATAGTCCAGTCCTACAGGGATCTTCCGAAGACCTACAATCAGTGGTGCTCCGTTGTCCGCTGGGAAAAGACTACGAGGCCCTTCCTCCGCTCTTCCGAGTTCCTCTGGCAGGAGGGGCATACTGCCCATGCCACGGAGGAGGAGGCCGAGGAGTTCACGATAAAGATGCTGAATGTCTACGCTGATTTCTGCCGCGAGTTCCTTGCGATACCGGTCATCAAGGGGCAGAAGACCGACAAGGAAAAGTTCGCGGGGGCTCAGCAGACCTACACCATAGAGACCCTGATGCACGACGGGAAGGCGCTTCAGTCCGCCACCAGCCACAATTTCGGAGACGGCTTCGCCCGGGCCTTTGATATCCAGTACACGGACAGGGACAATACATTAAAGTATGTTCACCAGACTTCATGGGGAATGTCAACGAGGATGCTCGGCGCGGTGATAATGGTCCACGGCGATGACTCCGGGCTCGTCCTTCCTCCGAAGGCGGCTCCCGTACAGATAATGATAGTCCCGATCAGGCAGAACGCGGATGGTGTCCTTGATAAGGTTGATGAGGTTGCGTCAGAACTCAAGGCTGCAGGGCTTCGGGTGAAATGCGACCTTACGGACAAGAGCCCCGGTTTCAAATTCGCTGAGGCCGAGATGCGCGGGATCCCTCTTCGTATCGAGATAGGACCGAAGGATATCGAAAAGGGCATGTGCGTCGTTGCCCGCCGCGATACCGGAGAAAAGAAAGAGGCTTCACTTTCAGGCATCGTTGACTTCATAAAGAATGAGCTTTCATTGATGCATGACGACATGCTGAAAAAGGCTGAGGAGTTTTTGAACTCACATATCTCGGACGCTCACGACTATGATGAGTTCGTGGATGCGATCGCAAACAAGCCCGGCTTTGTCCGCGCCATGTGGTGCGGTGATGTTTCCTGTGAGGAAAAGATCAAGGAGGATACCACCGCCACAAGCCGCTGCATGCCCTTTGAGCAGGAGGCAATTGATTCAAAATGCGTCTGCTGCGGCAAGGAAGCGAAAAAGCTTGTGTATTGGGGGAAGGCATACTGATAAAAAAGGAGACAGGGGAGACAGGGGATCTTCTTGCTCACTACGGCATTGCTTTCTGTGGATGAGGATATGGAGTCATTTTCAGTTTGAAATTGATAGAGGGATATCGGGGAACCATCCTTGACATTGAAAAGGTGCTGTGATAGGTTTTTTCGGATAATAATAAAGGATTTATGTTTCCGTCACGCAAAGAAAATGAATTTGGGGATTGACAGGTGAAGTTTAAAACGGCGACAATCTTAAGGCAGGCAAGCAGGCAAGCAGGCAAGCAGGCAAGCAGGCAAGCAGGCAAGCAGGCA
>CAMVHB010000027.1 GCA_947167155.1 uncultured Lachnospiraceae bacterium
AACAACCTACATTTCAGGTCTGCAACTTTCTACATTTTTATTTTACAATAAACAGGACGGCGCTCAGTACTACGATGAAGATGACGACGTATACAAAACACTTAGCACTACAGCAGATGAGGCATCACAGGCTTACCTCAACAGCCTTGATACTGAAACTGACACCACTATCTGGATCGCAAGAAATAAGGATATCAAGTATCTTGCCGGCACAGTAGTAGGCCAGAAGAAGTACACTTATACTACATATCTTGTAACCGACACAGCAAAGCCTTACAAAGAGAGCCTTAAGAACAAGTTCAATATCGGTGTTTTCGATGGAACAACTACTTCAACCGTTACTATTGACTTGAGCCAGCTTAAGTTCTATAAGGGAGATGCTGGTAAGTTTGCGGCCACGACAGACGATGACTGGGGTAAAACCGCTGCGACGGACATCGATAAATTCACTTTCACGAAAAAGAATGCGGCCGCAGTCACCGCCAACTTAGACCTCAGCACAGACCTCGCTACGGGTAGCCTCGTGAAGTTCATGTTTGACGAGGACAACAATCTGGTTGGTTTCAGCGACGGCGAAGACGCTGTAGACGCCAGCATAGAGGGAACCAATCCCACGGTAACAGGAACAAGCTCACTTGATGGCACAGAGATACTTGGAACCGCTAAATCACCTAACCTGAAGGCGACGTCTAACAAGTTTGTTCAGAATAAAGGGAACCAGTCAAAAGAAGTTTACACCATGGGTAGCTTCACGACTCTCTGGATCTGGAATGAAAAAGAAGCGACACATGGTGCAGCTCTCAAAGACGACGCATTCACTAAGGTCGTTCTTACAGATTTCGATAACGAAATAGAAACTGATGCAACTGTCGATGCAACATCTCCAGCGCATCCCTTAAAAGGTATTTCTTATCGCGTCGATGGCACCAAATTGACAGACCTTGTTGTCCACATTTTGAACGACGACGCATACGAAGACGCTGAAAACAACTACATCAACGGTGTTCTGTCTGGAGTTACGTTCAAAAACGATGAAACTGACACGACCCAGATAATGAACAAAATCACGATTTACGGTACTGACGGGGTCAAGGCTACATACACGGTAAACAAGGACGCAACACATGCTGCAATTGCAGACGCGGACGATGCAAAGGCTATGGCAGGTGCATATGTAACCCTTACGCAGAACAAAGCTACAGAAGAAATAACAGACTTGACAGTGACTGCCCCGGCTTGGAACCAGAAAACAGGTACCGCGGACGACCAGCTTGTTGCTACACATGCGACAACTAACTTCCATAACGACAAACTGATTTTGGATGACACTGTAGTGACCGCTGCCGGGACGAAGAACATTGAACTTACAACAACTTCAGACGGCGTAATCATGAAGCGTTACCAGAAGGAAGGTTCCTGGAAGTATGAAGTCGTGGACTACACAGACGTGAACGTACACGACGGAGAAGTAAATGTTTGGTATAACACTACAAATGTAAGCTCAGACGGTCAGAAGATCCAGTCGAATATGATCATCGTTGAATTAAAGGCAAAAGCTGTTACACCGGTTACTACGACCATAAGTATCGTAGGCAACAAAGGAACACTGCCTACAGCTAAACTACTTTCAACAGCAAGCACTAAGTTCACTGCAACAATCACCGGCACTGACGAAGAAATAGAGTCCGTACAGTGGTATGTGAACGGAGCGAAAGCAACTAAGGCAAACGCTGAAATAGTGACCGCAGCCGACCTTGTCGATCCGGAAGACACAGACACAGTCAAAGTAGAGTTCACGATGGCAGACGGACAAAAATACATCTCCGATACCTACACATTCGCTGATCCTGTACTCGCAACTGTAGCATCCGTGACGGCCGGAACAGCCTTTACATCAGGAACAACCGCTCTGCATCTTATAGATCAGTTCGGTGCTACATTTACTCCTTCCGCAGCACTGACACCTACGGTTACAATAACTGGCAACGACTACACCGCTGCTACGATGAGTATCGCTACGGACGGGAAGATGACACTCACACTGACAGGAGCTTGGGCAGACGACGACCCTGCTAAATTTACATTCACTGTTCCTGCAACAACGCCCGCTACGGTAGTAATACAAACATCTAACGGCACGGCGTTCACGTACGGTGCCTCGTAAACAGATTTAGAAGCACAAACCGTTAGATATGCGTGACTAACATATTCCCCACTCTCTCCGGAGGGTGGGGAGTTTTTGGTTTAGGGTACTTTAACGGAGAAACGTCATTAGCGCCAAGATAGCTACACCAAACGACTGTAACAACTGTAATCATCACTGACGGGAAATCTTATGATACGCCATTTCCGTCAGGGCGTCTTCCATCCAATAAGTTCGTCAAACAACTCCCCAGGGCTCATCCCATACAACTTCGCCAAGGAAATCATCTCCTTCTTCCCCGGGAAAGTATCGCCGTATTCGTAGTGGCGGTAGGTGTTGTAGGGGAGACCCGTCAGGCGGCAGAGTTCTTTCTGGGTGAGATTGTGCTCTTCTCGTAAATCTTTTAGGGTCATCTCTTACAATCCTCCCTAAATGTCCAGAGCACCATGTCGATCTTGCGTGGGGTCCAGTCCGTAGTTCCGAACCGATCATTCAGTTCCCCCGCCTTCCTCCGGTAAATATCCTCCAGAACAACTGCATCCTCGATCGTAAGGTACTCTGGATCCATTCTTTGCGCTTCCGGCACCCCAGCCTTCTGCAATGACTTTACCACGAACTGATCTATGGTTCCGTAGTGTTCGGGGAAAAGAATAGACAATAGCCCGCTCCCACCGGCTGCGCCAAGACCGTGGATATTTGTTACCTCCTCCATCAGCGCTCTCGTTCCGTCAGGGCGTCGCTTATGTAGAGAGAAGATAGTATCCTTGATAATTCCAAGCTCCTCTTTCCCCTCTGTCTCATACATCTCAAGCCGGCGTAGATTTGTAGGAAACCACCTACAATCCGTAAACTTCCATTTAAAGTAGCTGTCGTGAAGGAAGGTGTAGAACTGCTCCGCGGTCATGGCTTCTACGGTTTTCCATTGCAGATCATGTAGTTTCTTCTCAACAGGCAAATTATTCTTGACGGATTTCATTGTCCAGTACATTTCAAGCCGTTGATTCCACGCGTTCTCGGAATGGCTGTCCCATAGTTTCTTTATTTCCATAGTCTCTTCCATATCAGCATCCTTCCGTCGTTCCCTCCCCTGACGGGAGAAAACCGGTATTCCGTCATCAAATCCTTACTCTTCACAACTTCCTATACACGTTATGATGGTCGGACCTTGTCTTGACATACTCGACGCCCTTGATCCGCCCCTGTCTAACCTCATCTGCAAATATTCTGCCAAACTCCCTCTGCTGGTCATCTGACATGGAGTGCCAGGTCGCTACGTCGAATAAATCTTTCAGTTCGAATTCATCCCCTGACGAGCGAGAGCTGATGGTCTGTTGTGCCTGCTGAAGTAGCTGTGTATAATTCATAATTTCCTCCTGCCCAACTTAGGGCTACTAATATTCAAAACCAAGGCCCCCGAAGGGGCCAAGGTCATTAAATAATGCTTAATGAAGTTTTTGATTAGCCTAATCCTGCAAGCCTTTGCGGTTCAAGGTAATTCTTCACAAGAGTTTCGTAGTTATTTACCGCACCTGTTATGTTTGCTTTCTCGTCAGCACCTACAGTAATTGCAGTCGATGCTGTAGCGTTATCCTGTGTAAGAACCAGAGTGAATGTGTCTCCTCTCTCAGCTCCACTCGGAATTGCAAGAGTACCTGAGTCGTTACCGCTGGTACTGAAGTTGTTTGCCGCGTATGCGTTTGCATTTTCGACGATATCCGTAGCTCTGTAAGAAAGATTGGGTGTCATTGCTACGCCATACTGGTCGAGTACCTTCACCTTCGGCTCTGTGACAACCTTTGTTACAATCACAGCGTTCGTAATTCTAGTGTTATCGGGGCTGAGTGTGTATGAATCTTTGAGTCCTGAAATTTTTGTGGCCACTGGTTTCTGATCAGAGATAGTGATGTCCTTTGATGCAGTGTCGTAGACAACCACAAAGCCGTCCGTGGTTATTGTCGCGGTGCTTGTTTTCATAGCGGTTATCTCCGCAGCCGCCGTGGCGTGATTGCCCGCGTCTGCAGCAACCACAGCATCAAGGTGCCCATTAGCAGTTTCAATTGCCGCAATCACTTGAGCCTGCGTCATCGTGCCAGCAGGAATCGTAACAAGCGTCACGGCCTTTGCAGCACCAGCCGCCGTGTCCGCATCAATGAGCGCTGCCGAAGCGGCCGCCGTTGTTGCTTTCATGTCATAATACGATATAGCCGTAGTATTGGTTCCGTTAGTAGCCCCACCATAGATGTTATAGAGCGTAACCTTAAGGGTATCTGTAGCCTCCTTCGCAACACCCTTAGCAGATGTTCTATCATAGAGATCCTGAATGGTCAAGCCGGTAGCCGTGTCCACGGTAGCGTTAACCTTGTTTGCGCCGAGGGTTTCAGCAGTTGTGACTTTTGAACCAACGACCTTATAGAATTTTGCCGGAATCGTAACGGAAATCCCGTTGTATGTACCCTTCACTTCAACTTTCTGCTGATATTCAGCAGCCTGAGTCTCGGCCGCCGTAGGATTGGCAGGGTCGACGGGTACCTGGGAAAGCCCGCCGGTTGCTGCTCCAAACGCGGTCTTGTTGTCATTCCCAAGAGATCCAGCAGTATCACCCAATTTAGTAGCAGCTATCTGTCCTTCTCCGGTGAAAGTAGCAGATGCACCTACATAGAACTTATTAAGATCACTTATTGCAAATGATTTAATCTGGCTAAGGTCAACTACCGCTGCAGCCTGATATTTAGCAGGTGTTATCGTGTCCCATTCAGCCGCTTTACCAGCAGTTACTGTTTCTACTTTCGCGATTTCAAACTTGAAGCCTTCGCCGGTAGCAGCAGATTCTACAGCGTCTGATGTCGTGAATACTACGTCATTTGTGTTAATCAGAACAGCCTGTTTTGCAGGGCCGTTAGCATCCGCGATCGCGTCGCCTGTCAGTTCTGTTGTTGCCCCGGTTTTGGCTGTCATCTTAATGTATCCTGAGCCCGCGTACTTAACCCTAACACCAAACTTATGTCCGCTTATCTCAGTATCTGAGCTTGCAAGCGTGGCACCATTTGCTGCAGCGAAGAAGCCGGTGCTGTCACCGTATTTTTCGTCTGTATCAGTTCCCTTTATCGTCTTCTGGTACTGATCCTGGAACTGGAAGGATTCGAATTTGTTGGTCTCGTCCCAGTCTTTTGTAGCTTCGTTGTAGCCTGCAGCTCTAAATGTTATGTCAGTTCCTTCTGTATAAACTTCGTCAACCTTCGCTGCGATGATTGCATTCGGACGTCTCTTATCTGACACGTTCATCATTTCGTTAGCGGTCCCGCCACCTACAACGATAGCTGTAAGAGATACAGGTCGATCAATACCATCTGTAGTGTCGGTACGATCCCAACCTCTTGTTTCGCCGTATAAGTCCTGCTTGTCCGTCCAAAGAAGCTTAGCAGATCCGTCGTTCTGTTCAGCGAGTTTAAGTGTACCCTCTGAAGCGTTAAATGTAAGTTTATTGAATGTTTCCTGTTTTGCGAGTGTAACGAAGTCAGTTATAGGGTCAAGATTCTGGTCGAGTGCGGTGAAAGGTATTTCAACATTTTTATCACCATCTGCTACGATAGAAGTAGGAGCTGAAATCGTGAAAGAGGCAACTACCCTGTCGTCGGTAACGTCTACAGTAATTTCTGTCTTATTTCCTGTCTTGTTTGCAATAGCGGTTACTGTAACTTTGCCACCGTCTGCAACCTTGATTCCGGGTTCTACGAATGCGGCTTTGTAGGTCTCGCCTTCGATTGTAAGGTCTGGCTGGAGTGCGCCAATTTCTTTCACTACCAGTACATTATCTGAAACGAATGTTACATCAGCGTTTGTAACCTTGTCCGGGTCAAGAACGGTACCCTGCTGGTCCTTTGCTCTGAAGAGAAGATAATAAGTTTGTTTCTTAAAATCAGCCGGAAGTGTCTGAATGATTGTGCTAGTTCCCTTCTTTACGAAACCAGCGATTTCAAGAGAATCAAGTGACTGCTGTGTACCTACTGTAAGTGTCTTGTTTACTGAAGAGCCTGTCTTTGCGTTTACACCTGTTACATAAATCTGCTCGCCATAGACCCAGTCGTCTGTGTGATTTGTTTTTTCGATCGTAAGTTTTCCTGTAGCTTTGTCGCCTGTAATTTTAGCAGATCCAGCCCATGTGATAGATGTAGAAGCTCTCATTGATTTACCATACTGATCTTTTACATCATAGCTAGCGTAAGCCTTCCATTTGTTAGTAGGATCAGTAAGCGCCACGTCAGTGGTTATAACGATCTCGTCAATATGCTGCTTTTCAATCTCAATCTCAGCAGAATCTTCATTGTCTGGATCTTCGATAGAAGATATGGTAACTACATAGGTTCCGGTTGCAAGATTTGCAGCTGTTGTGATAGTTGCAATGTCGCAATCATCATTCCATGCAACCGTAGCAGTAATAGCTTCGTTACCCTTTGTAAGCTCTACTACTGTGTCATCAGGATCGATTGAGTAAGCAAGAGCTACTGTAACTTCATTAACCTTTGTCGCTTCAGCGCTTTCGATCTCGATTACGCCAAAAAGCTCTACCGGATCAGTCTCATCAGACTCAAACGTATTCCCGTTCTCAGCGGTTACGACTACTGAAAGCTTAGCTCCAAGAAGATCGGAATCAACAACAAGTGTCTCTTCATCCGCACCTTCGATAGCTTCACCATCAGCATACCACTGGAATGAAACGTTGTCAGATACGTCCTCACCGTTGCGGTCTACTACAGTAGCTGTCAGCGTATCGTCAACCTTGCAACGCTCCGGGCGATTTCAGTAAAACTCGGATATGCAGTACCAGAGCGGGTTTGGGGAATGTTGTAAAAATGCCGTATCGACAACCCTATTGGTTCAGGTAGGAGGGAATACATTATATTGCGGCGGGTCTGCCTGCAAGATGGTATATGTTGAAGTAGATAGAAGGGTGAGGGACTATATATTGTGATAGAATACCTATTCAGATACCGGATATAGACCACCCTGACGGAGTAAATTTAGTTCCCCGTCAGGAACTATCAAGGTTTTATGCTATACCAAGAAGCCTGCTTCTATGCTATACTAACCCATGAAAGGCAGGTGAGATTAAGTGCGAATCTATTTAGACAACTGCTGTTATAATCGTCCATATGATGACCAGACTAGCATCAAAATCAGTTTAGAGACACAGGCGAAGCTATCGATCCAAGAGATGGTTAAGCTCGGTAAGTACGCGCTTGTTTCATCAGAGACACTTGAATATGAAGTCGATGCGAGTCCTTACTCATCGCAAGTGCAGATTATCAAAGGCTTTATTCAGGAGAATACTTCTTTTTATGTTGGAAAAAGAAAGAGGGATGATGTAGAGAAGCTGGCGATTGAGATTACACAAACAGGTGTAAAGTATTATGATGCATGTCATGTTGCTTCAGCAATCATAGCCGATTGTGAATACTTTGTAACTGTGGACAAAAGGCTATTGAATTATCAATCTGGCAAAGTGCGAATTGTGAGTCCAATACAGTTTATTTCAGAAACGGAGGGCATTTGATGATAGACCATATTGCTCTAAAGACAAAATGCTATAAGGCACTTAGAGAAAGTGTCGGTGATATTCAAGCAGAATGGTTCATCCATGATATTCAAACTCAGAAACAGGACTATACAGCTTGGCGTCAGCAGCACTATGAAGGAATGAAAGATGCTGAGTTTCGGGATGCTGTTCATAAGCATTCTGACGAGAGTCCATTTATTTATGATAAGGCTTCAGAAGTATGATTAGGCTTGTGTTCCAGAATTTATTACACTGTACTTCGATTTTGAATTCCAGAATGAGTATAGAAGCTCCACTCTTGGATATCCACTGCTAAAACGGGGCTGGTTTTATGCGGCAAGGGAACTCGACAGCCAGCTCGGAGTACTGACGGAAGATACAAAATACAGTACTTTGCAGAAATCCTACAGCATCTGGATCTGTAACGAGGACATACCGAAAGAGGAACAAAACTCAATGACCAGGTATCATATCGTTAAGGATGATGTGATAGGCCATTCAGAGGATGTACCTGAGAACTACGATCTGATGGAAGTCATAATGATCCGGCGTGGAGATGCCGAAATAGATGCAGAGATATTTGATTTTCTGAACGGTATCTTCAAGAGCGAGACAGATCGGGTCAATAAATACACCGGGAACGATCCCGTGATCGAGGAAGAGGTGAAGAAGATGGGTGGATTTGGAGCAGCGTTAGTAGAAAAAACTGAAACGAGAGTACGCGAGCAGGAACAGAGAGAAAGAATAGAAGTCATGCTTCGAAAAGGATTAAAGCCGGAGGAAGTAGCAAATTACGGAGACTATCCTCTTGCGCTCGTAAAGGAAGTTGAGAGCAATATGCTTTCCTTGGCATGATATCAGATGCCTTCGAACGTGAAACTGTGGGTACCGGTTCTTTGCCGGTGCCTTTTTTCTTTATAGGTACTCATTACGATGGTCAGGGAACAAACGACTGTAGGCTTTAACACACCCGCTGACGGGACTCCGTCAGAGTGACAGCTGCACATAAAATACTTGTGAGGGATAATCACGATATCCGCTCATAACACAGTTATAAGGTCACGTCAGAGGAATATGCAGTACCCCCACCTGAGGTGGCTTCCCCGTCAGGTTGTTTTTAACAGATGCTTCTTCAGCTTCTTCTGACGCTTCTTCATCTTCTCTATTTTGTATAGGGCTTAAGAGCAGTTTCCCGTCAGGTGTGAGCTCGTACTCTACGCTCTTACTTCTTCCCCTCAGCCCCTTCATCACCGCCATCACGGCAGCCCTCCCATCCGGCATCTTTGCCTTCGCCACCTTCTCGTCGGTCATAGTGATGATCTTCGCTCCTGACGGAGGAGATTCTACAACCAGGTCTTCTTCTACCACCGTATGTTGGCTTCCTCCTTCATCCACCACAACCTCGACATGATTTATGAAGCCTCCTTCAGGGTGGTTTTTATTCATCTCCATCGCGTCAGCGTAATAATTCGGGGTGTCGAACGGAATGCCCATTCTCTTTGTCTTCCGCCGGAGCAACGCCAGCTTCGTTATAGAGAGCTGTTTATTCTCCCACGGCAGCGCCTTCCTGTCATACACCGGTCGTTCAGACTGCAAAAAGACGATCGCATCCTCGAGCGGAATCCTTGCTACTTGCTGCTTTGTAAGTAGCCTTGCCCCCGCCTTCTGATGACCGCTGTCAACCTGAAGCCCCCTCTTCGTATTCGTCAGGGTATCAATTCGCGTGAAGCAGATTCGGGATAACGGTCGAGGTCGTCTTGCAGGTTCCTGCAGTTCCGATAACGAGCATATTGTTGTTCGACATCTTCCCGGGCCCCTCCGTGTCGATCATGAGGTTGCGAGTAAGAAGGCGATTTTTCGTCATATCGCAAGAACGTTGGCGGGAATGTTTGTGCAGAAATAAGTTTGACAAGTGGGAGATGGCGCTGTGGAGCTTTCAGCCAGAGGATACGCGAGTTTTTGCGAGGTTTCGCGAGATTCCGTCAGAGGAAGGATAGGAGCGGAAAAAATATTTTTCCCGCCGTGCAAGTATTTTGCAAGGATGAGGGTCGTATCATACGTTTCAGATACAGAGAAAAGCACCTACGAAACAACCCAGCAACCGAAAGAAACGTAATGTTTACACTCATAGGAGTACTTATCGCAAACTGGGCCTCATTAACTACCGAATATTTTACATCCTGAACAGCAAACCCAAACCTGGAACACGATAACAACCACGAGGAGAAAAGAAAATGTCGTTTAACCCTGAAGAACTTGGAATCGAAATCAGATACCCCTTCCCGGGACTTATCGTTACATGGCCTTTCTGAGTGCGGTAGCCCAGCAAAAGGTCGAGATCAGCAAAACCACGAAAGGAGATAAAACGAAATGATCACAGGAGCAGCAATAATCGCAGGAACTCTATTTGCAGGAATGGCCGCATTAACCGGCGTCTATCTTGCATCCTGAACAACAAACCAAAACCATCAAAGGAGAAATAATATGGCAGGTTTTATATTGACAGTATTCGGTCTCGCTATAGGAGCAACAGCTATAACGGGTGCCATAACAACAGCAACCGGAAATTGAATATGGAAATGAATAATAGAAGTAGCCCGAAGGATAATTGATATGATTCCCCTAAAGAAGACAATGGAAATATCCAAAGTCTCCTTTAGGGGAATCATATCATTTTACAGGCCTACGGGCTTTTCTCATCCGCTGTTTTCCTAACTCTTTTCGGGTCTCATTTTCTGTTTTTTTCCGCCGGTGAAAATTTCAGCAGAAACAAAAACTTCTGATCCATCGTAGAAGCGATAGGTGAGATCATTATCTTTGTGCGTGATCTTTTCGATAAGCTTCCAGGTCGTATCAGGGTCGTATTTTACAGGGCGTTCGCCTCTGCAGAAGTCCATTACACGCTTTGCAAACTGGTTGTTCATGAAAATTGTCGCTGCCTTCTCCAAAGCGTCATCCGACTCATTCATCTTTAGTGAAGGCACCTTCGCAAGTCTGACTTTTGGCTGTAAGTCCCAGAGCTTTTGAAGAGATTGAAAAGGATTGGATTTACAGTTCACTCAGAAGATTGAGGAAGGCTTTTGCGCGGATGTCCCAGGTCTCTTTTGAAAGAGATCTTTCTTTTGCATTTCTGATGATGCGGATCCGGCGCTCCTTATCGGAGAGTATCATTGTAATGAGCTTCGGAACATCTTTCGGTTTTGAGAGATCAAATTCCAGATAGTCTTCACCTGCTGTATATTCCCGGCGAAGGTAGCTGCTGGTATCAGTGACGCAGACGGCATCGTTCATCATGATATTTGCGAGGCGCTCCGTCATTCCTTCTTTGTGCCAGGACATGATGTTCAGGGATACTTTGGACGTGGCATACACTTTCAGGCTTTCCTCAAAAGACAGGCTGCCGTGGCGGATGAAGGATTTTACATTGGCGTACCGGCCGGTCTGAAAGGTATCCCCGAAGACATGCATGGGAATCCCTGATCCTGCTATGGCATCAAGAATCTCCTCCCGGAAATGGGACATTATCATGAAGCAGACACTCTCCATATCATATAGAAGGTCGAAAAAGGCCTCCCTGCTATAGCGCGCCTTTTGGGCGGTTTCGTTATTTTTGAAATTATCTTCCAAGAGAAATGAAGAGAGCCCATCCTCCCACGAAAGCGAAGGGTGGACCAGCATGTATTCATAGTAACCAAAAGCAAGCCCGTTCGTTTTTTTGTCGATCAAAGCTGCCTGCGGCTCAAAGGTCCGGGGATCGTGATAGGAGCCGACAAAAGAAAGGTCATATTCTTTTTTGACGGGATGATCGGTTTCATACTCTTCGCCTGCGGGAGGGAGGAGAAAGGTCTTTTTGATCTTCGGGAAATATGTGTCGATGAAGCGTTTGTAACCGTCGTCATGTGTGAGGACATAGTAGTCCTTTGGCCCCCCCTCCAGATGCTCTTTAAGCCACACGGGATGGTCAAGGATCATATTGAATTTGGGACCTTTGATCTCGTCGTGAAGATTTTCCCCGTTCTTTTTTTTCACGGAGAAAGCAAAGGTCTGGATACCGATAAGCGCACGGAAACGCTTCCCCGAAAGGTCTGCAAGCTCTGCCACATGATCACCGTGGGGGTTGAAGAGTTCCACAGGACAGCCCTGCCGCTCAAGAGCGGTGGCAAAGTTTCTTGCAAAGTGATCGATTACACCGTAGCACTTCGGATCTCCCACATAGACCATGATGGGGCAGTGCTTTTCATCCATCTTCTCATAGGCGCTCCCATGGCGGATCATATCCTCAAGAAAAGGGATCGCCTCTTCTTTCGAAAATGCCATGCCCTTTGTGATGAGAGAAGTGAGACGTTCTTCAAAGGAGCCGTCCTTTTGGTAGATATCCTGATGTCTGGCAAAAAGATAGCACTCGTATCTGTATTTTTCAAAACCGGTATTTTTCATAATAACAGTCTGTATTGATCCTGAAATCTTCTGTTCCATTTTTTGTATCATAGCATAAGAGCGGAAAAAACACATTAAGCCTTTGGCTTGACGGGCTTTGCGACACTATTTATAATGATTTTCTCATTGACGGGGTGTGATATGGGAATGAATATTGCTATAGCTTTGAATGAAAAATTTCTGCGTTACGGCTATGTCATGCTTACCTCGCTGTTTGAAAACAACAGTAAGGAAGAAGTATCGGTGACCGTTTTGCATCGCGGTATTGACGACAGTCGCTTTGAACCGTACCGGCTTCTTGCGCAAAGGTACAATACAGCGGTCACTCCAATGGACATCACCTGTGACATGATCCCCGGCGATCTTCCCAATACAGACAAATGGCCGATAGAGGTATATTTTCGCCTCATGCTCCCGTTTCTGCTTCCCGTGTCCGTGGAAAGACTTCTGTATCTCGACACCGATATCATTGTGGATCGTTCGCTGAAAGACTTGTATGAGATGGATTTTGGCGGCTCACTGATTGCTGCAGTGCCTGACAATTCCGACGGAAAGCTTTCCGAAAAACAGATGTCGATCTTCTCAAAGATCATGGATGAGGTTTCGGATTTTCACTATGTGAATTCCGGCGTGATCCTCATGAATATCAGTCTGTTAAGGGAGTTTTATACTCCATTATCTTTTATGGAAACTGCAGAGAAGCTTAAAAGTCAGATCACGGCTTTCGATCAGGATCTGATAAATTATATGTTCTGCGGCAGGATAAAGTATCTTCCGGCAGAGAAGTACAACCTTTTTGCCAGGCTTTTCCACAACAGCGGATACGACTATTCAAGAGTGAAGAATGAAAGGACAGCCATTATCCACTATACCGGGCCGAAACCCTGGTCGGGAACGAATCTGCGTACCGATATGGAAAAGTTCTGGTGGGATTATGCGGCTCTTACGCCTTATTATCATGAGTTTCTGGAGGAACTGGTTGAAAGCGAAATAGAAACAGGCTTTGAGAACACAAACGAATTCAGATATCAGAAGTACCTTCAGCAGAACCTTCAGGCAGAGGTGGATACTCTGAAAACAAGGGAGACAGAATATCTCAAGGTGATAAAAGAAAGCGGGGAGCTGCTTAAGAAGCTGGGGACTTAAGGATTTCCCCGGGTGAGGCAAAAAACGCAGGGTGAAAAAAATTACTGCAATGTGGTATTCTTTTAAGGCAATGCCTTTTGGAACAAAAAGAAGCAAAGGAGAAGAATTACAATGGAAAAACAACTTAAAGTATGGAGAGCGGTTGCGATCCTGGCTCTTTGCGCCGTGATCGTCGTCGGCGTCCTGTACGGACTGGGTGTCGGCTGGAAAAAGCAGGCTGACACGAAGAAGAATGCTTCCGGAAACGATGTCCTCACCCTCTGGAGTGCGGATTCAAATTCCAGGCAGTCTCTGATATCTTTTGTTGAAGCCTCCGTGAAGGAGAACGGCAGCGGCTATATTCCGGAAGAAGACCGCATCGCGGTTTTTGACATGGACGGCACACTCACCTGCGAGACGTTCTTTACTTACTATGACACAATGATGTTCATTGAATACTGCCTCAAAGACCATCCGGAGCGGGTCTCGGATGAGCTCAAGGCTGTAGCCTCCTCCATCAAACCCGGATATGTCGCTGACGAGACGCTTGCGAGAAATTTTGCAAAGGCCTATGCAGGACTTACCGTGGAAGAGTTTTACAAATATGTGGAAGAGTTCGGACAGAAGTTTACCAAAAGCTTCAACAATATGCGTTATATAGACGGGTTCTATCTTCCCATGGTTGAGCTTGTGGATTATCTTTACAACAACGGCTATGAGATCTGGGTCATCAGCGGCACCGAGCGAACCACCACCCGTGCGATCGTTGCAAATTCTCCGATCAATGCATATGTGAAGCCGGAGCACGTGATCGGTACCGATTTTGAGATTAAGCAGAAAGGTCACGAGGATGAATCATCCAACATGAATTTCAAATACGAAAATGGCGATGAGCTCGTACTGACCGGCGGTTTCATACAGAAAAACCTCAACGCAAACAAGTCTATCTATGTCGAGCGCGAGATAGGGCAGCGTCCGGTACTCGCTTTCGGAAACAGCGGAAGCGATACCAGTATGATGAACTATGCGATAGACAGCAGAAACCCCAATCCTGCACAGGCCTATATGATAGTGGCTGATGACAGCGAAAGAGAGTGGGGCAAGCAGAACTGGGAGGAAAAATCCGCTGATTATATCAAAAAAGGGTTTGTTCCGATCTCCATGAAGAATGACTTCGTCAAGATCTATCCGGATGGGATCACAAAGGCTTCAGAGCAGTATCAGGAGGACTCTGCTGCAAATGCATCATCTGCAGCAGCGGCGCAGGCAAGCGACGTAAAGCTCTCGGATGACTCCTCGGACTTCGTGCTCTTAAGCGAGGCTGTGCCCGATGCGATCCTTGAGATACGCTATTATTCTACCTACAATTTTGTGGGAGACAGGATCGACGGTTATGAGGAGCCGCTTGCGATGCTTACAAAAGAGGCTGCAAAGGCACTCAAGGATGCCAGTGATGAGCTCGTTCAAAAGGGATACAGGCTCAAGATCTTTGACGCATACCGCCCGCAGATGGCAGTGACGAACTTTATGAACTGGGCGCTGGACAGCAATGATACGCGGATGAAGAAATATTTCTATCCCGAGCTTGAGAAGGATGTGCTCTTCCCGCAGGGCTATATCGCAGAGCACTCCGGCCACAGCCGCGGCAGCACGCTTGACCTTACGCTCTTTGACATGAATACGGAGCGCGAAGTGGATATGGGCGGTACTTTTGATTATTTTGGCGAGCTGAGCCATCCGGATTATACCAATATCACAAAGGAACAGTATGACATGCGCATGCTCCTTCGCGATGTGATGACAAGGCACGGTTTCAAGCCTCTTGAGGAAGAGTGGTGGCATTTCACACTGGAAAACGAGCCATATCCGGACACCTATTTCACCTTCCCCATCAACAGCGATTCGCTGCAGAAAAAGGCGGCATAAGAAAGATGCGGACAAGGGGCGTTTCCCTTGTCCGTTTTTTTTGCGGACTATGCGGACAAGGGCCGGACAAGGGAAACGTCCCCTTGTCCGCGCTTGACAAAAAATGCGAACTGTAAGACTATAGGGAGATGATAAGGGGGAATATCATGACCTACGAAGAAGCAAGAGCAAAGATGGCTGCGATCGGGCAGGAGCATGTTTTCAAATATTATGACGGGCTTTCGGAGGAAGGGAAGAAAAATCTTATCAGGCAGGTTGAAGAAACTGATTTTTCCGTCCTGAAAAGGCTGGAAAACAGTGCGGGAGAAAAACGAGGAGTCTTCTCTCCTCTTGCTGCAATGAGGATAGATGAGATCGAAACGCGCTCAAAGGAGTTTCACAATGCCGGAGTGAAGGTCATAAAGGAAGGCAGGACTGCCGCACTTCTCCTTGCGGGTGGCATGGGAACACGCCTTGCTTTTGATGAACCGAAGGGGATGTATGACATCGGTATTACAAAACCTTTGTATATCTTCGAGCGCATTTTCGAAAACCTGCTATGTGTTGTGAGAGAAACAGACACATGGATCAGGCTTTTCATCATGACGAGCGAGAAAAACCATGAAGCGACAGTCAGATTTCTGAAAGAGAAGGATTTTTTCGGCTACAGAGAGGATCGGGTGGTATTCTTCAAACAGAATATGGCCCCCGCCTGCGACTTTGAAGGAAAGCTCTTTCTGGAAGCAAAGGACCGTATCTCCACATCTCCTAACGGAAACGGTGGCTGGTATTCCTCGATGTGTCGTGCCGGGCTTGACAGGATGCTTGCTGACGAGGGGGTTGAGTGGATAAATGTCTTTGCAGTTGACAATGTCCTGCAGCGCATCTTAGATCCCTGCTTCGTGGGTGCGACAGTGCTTGAAGACGTGTCCGTCGGCGCAAAGGTTGTAAGAAAGGCTACACCCGACGAAAAGGTGGGAGTACTTTGCCTTGAAGACGACAGACCCTCTATCGTCGAATACTTTGAGCTTTCCGATGCGATGATGAACGAAAAGGACGAGAGCGGCGAGCCTGCGTACAACTATGGCGTCATACTGAATTATCTCTTCCGCTTAAGCGAGCTTCCTTCGGTAGCGGATGACAAACTTCCCGTTCACATTGTAAAGAAGCAGATACCTTACATCGATGAAAACGGTAATGAGATAAAGCCCGAAGAACCCAACGGCTGGAAGTTTGAGCAGCTTGTCGTAGATATGATCCATCAGCTTTCCTCATGCCTGCCTTATGAGGTCGAAAGAGAGAAGGAATTTGCGCCCATCAAAAATCTTAAGGGAATTGATTCGGTTGAGAGCGCAAGAGAACTTCTTAAAAAGAACAATATTGAATTATGATGATATCTGCGCAGCATATGTTTTTTTCGGGATCGCAAACAGAACGATCTCGGAGGGTCCGTACTGATCACCGTTGCTCCGCAGGTAAAGGTCATAATCGTCCCTGATATCCAGTATCATTCTCGGGATTTTTACAATATCTTCGTTGTTGTGGTATACGCAGATCAAAAGCTTTGGATGATCATTTATAATATGCTCTCTGCAGCCTTTTAATGCCCGCTGTTCAAAACCTTCGATATCCATTTTGATAAGCGTGACCGGCTCTTTGATCTCATCATCAACCGTTACGACATCTACTTCCATATCGTAACCTTTTTTTATGGAGTCGGAATTGCTGCTGTCCACTGCCGGTGCTATGTACATATGTGTTTTTCCGGAAACATCCCCGGCTGCTTTTTGTATGATATGGATGTCATGAAAACCATCCAGTGTTTTTTGGATCTCGCCGGCGTTCCAGGGAGAGACTTCAAAGCAGAATACCCTTTTGTAATCTTCGTAGACTTCCGAGTAATCCAGTATTGAATCGCCGGTAAAGGCACCGAGATCTACTATCACTTCATTTTTGTCGCAGTGCAGTATATCCATGTCAAAATAATCCCTGAAAGCATATTCCTTCATGGTAAGAACGGTCTGTTTCATATTGTAGGTAAACCAGTATTCGATGTCTTTCAGAAGGACATATTTGGAACGGTAGTCGCATAGCCTCTCGTAAAGGGCGATGAAGTCGTCTCTGTTTTCCTTCAGACTCTTGAGCCTTTTTTCTATTACTTCAAAATTGTTTTCCCCGGTGTTGAGCGTTCCCCAGAATCCGCCAAAGACTTCGTAGAAATACTCCATGTGGGCGATGTCTCTTGGATCATTTTTGTAAAGGGCATCGATTATCTGCTCCCTGAGGATATCATAGGAGACGTACTTTATACGATCCATATAAGTGTAAAAAGAACGGTCAATGAAATTGGTGCAGCTTTCTCTTTGCGCTATCACGGAACGGATCATGGAAATCCAGCCGTTGAGTTCTGAAAGAAAGACATCTTTTTCTTCACCTCTGTAAGGTTTGTCCAGGAATGAAGAAAGATCATTGATAATGATCTTCCTGCTGAAAAAGACTTCAAGGTTGACTTCATTTGACAACAGCTTCAGATTTTCCCAGACGAGGCAAAGGTCAGCATTCTTTGTGCTTCCTTCGGACGGAAATTGTGTTTCGATAATGGAAGATGTTTCCTCCATGAGATTCAGAATATCGATAACTTTCCGGTAGTGTTTCATAATAAACTCCTGTATAGTCAATTGGACAACCGGAACTATTTTATAATCAGCATAGCTCTTTTACAACATGTGAAATTCGGGAGATATTTTGTGTTATAATCGTTTGGCTAAAATCATTCATGAGAGGTGACAAGGGGATGAGTGGATCTGTAGTTGTCGGTATGTCCGGCGGAGTGGATTCCGCCGTTGCTGCCTGTCTCCTGAAAGAACAGGGCTATGATGTCGTCGGTGTGACACTTGAGATGTGGCGGGATGAGCCAAATGTCTGCGAAGACGGTCTTGAGGCAAAAGAGATATGTGAGCAGCTTGGCATTCCTCACCATATTATTTTTTTCAAAAAAGAATTTGAAGAATGTGTGGTAGAGCCTTTTGTCTGTGAATATCTTCACGGTCGCACACCAAACCCGTGTGTTCTTTGCAATCGAAACATCAAATGGGCGGCTCTTTTGAAAAAGGCGCATGAGCTTCATGCAGAGTTTGTTGCAACCGGACATTACGCGAAAGTGATGAGGCTTCCAAACGGGAGGTATACGGTTTTTGCTTCCGAGTCAAAGGCGAAGGATCAGACCTATGTGCTCTGCCAATTGACTCAGGAGCAGCTGTCACATACACTGATGCCGGTCGGAGATTATGAAAAGGAAGAGATCCGCTCGATCGCCGCTGCAAAAGGACTGAAAGCCGCAACAAAAAAAGACAGTCAGGATATCTGCTTCATAGATGATGATTATCACAGCTTCCTCGAGGGGCGCCTTGGAAAAGATCTTTTACCCGAAGGGAATTTTGTGCTAAAAGACGGAACCGTAGTGGGGCGGCACAAGGGTATAGCAAATTATACAATAGGTCAGCGTAAGGGGCTGAATATCGCACTCGGGAAGCCTGTTTTTGTGACCGCGATCAATGCAAAGAAAAATGAGATAGTGCTGGGTGACGATAATGATGTCTTTTCCGACACTCTTCTGGCGGATCAATGGAATATGATAGCTGAGGAGTCTCTTGATGAAGAGAAGGTTTATCTCGGGAAAATACGTTATTCCCACAAAGGAAGCCCCTGCAAAGCAAAGAAGATTTCAGACTCTTTGTACCGGATCGATTTCCTCGAACGAGTAAGGGCCGTGACACCGGGACAGACCGTAGCGCTCTATGAAAAAGACTTCCTTGTTGCCGGGGGGATAATAAAATAGGCTTTTTGCTAACAGGGACGAAGGCCGCGACAAGATCGTGAGTCTTTTAGTGAACCGGAGGGAACTGAGGAGGTGATCAAAACTGTGGAAGAGCAACCGGCAAACGGTAATCTTGAAAACGGTTCCCGGGGACCATTTTTTTGGGGTTAATTCTTTTATCTTTCTCTCCGATATATAGATATAAGATAACCATAACTGTCTTTTTTTTTCATTGAAACGGATGTCAGTTTTTTTCTACAAGGAGGTAGAGCACTATGTCAGGTATTGGCGGTATTTCTGCTTATCAGCAGACAGATCAGATCAGAAAAGGGGCGGAGCGTACAAACGGCTCGGCTTCTTCGAAGGCTTCGTCAGGCAGTTCTTTTGAGAGCCAGACTTCCAAAGTTGAAACAAAAGGTTTCACTCCTATCGAAACAGGCAGTTCCCTTGTACCAAAGAAAACAGAATACGGGAATACTATCGGTAATGTACAGCTTTCCGAAAAGGCTGCGAATTATCTTGATAAACTGAAATCAAAGTTTGGCAACATGGAATTCATCACTGTCAGCAAGGACATGAAGGCGCAGGCACGTGCGAATGCGGCAGCATATGGCAATTCGAGCAAAATGGTCGTCCTCATTGACGAGGAAAAGCTTGAGCGTATGGCTACTGATGAGTCCTACAGGAAGAAATATGAAGGGATCATCGCTACGTCGCAGCTGAAGATGACCGAGGCAAAGAACAGCTTAAAGAGCAGCGGTGCGAGTATCAAGAATTTTGGCATGTCAGTGGATTCGAACGGCAATGAAAGCTTCTTTGCAACGGTAGAGAAGTCTTCGGATCTACAGAGAGAGCGGATAGAAAAGAAGGCAGCGCAGAAGAAGGAGCAGAAGGTTAAGGAAAAGAAGAAGGCTGAAAAGGAGACCAGGGAAGAACGGCTGCAGAAGGCAAGGGACAGAAAGACCGAAGGCAAAGAAAAAACAGATGACGAAAATGAGGTTTCCGATATTGATGATACAAAGGAATATGTGAGCATAGAAGCGCAGTCTCTCGACGAACTTCTTTCGAAAGTACAGACTTATTCAATAAACGCCGCCAGCCGGCGTGTTATGACTGATTCCGAGCGCTTGCTCGGCAGCCATGTCGATTTCAGCGGGTGACAGGAAAAAGGTTTATGAAAAAAATGGACCTTTTTTACACTGTTAAGAAGATCAAATAATCTGCCGATATAGAAAACAGCAAAGGATGCGTGTTTTTCAATGGATTGATTTCGTTGAAAAATGCGCTTTTTCTTTTTGGGAAACAAACTGCGGTTATCAGAGGAGGAGCCATATGAACATTTGCCTTAATGAAAAACAAGAGGAGCCTGAAAAGATCGATACACTAAGGGAACTGGCTCAGTTTGTTCTTGAAGGCGGAAATGACGTAGAAAAAATGTCAGAAGAAGACCGCTCAAGGATGGATGCAAAAATAACTGCAAAACTTCAATCCGGAAAAAAGCTGTCCAAGGAGGAGTTGGATTATTTATTGAAAACCAATCCGATCATGTATGCACATGCCATGAGGATACAAAGAATGGCTGAAGCAACTGAAGAGCGCCTGAAACACGCAAAAAGCAAGGAAGAAGCAGATCAGATCATATCTTCTGCTTTAAGTGGTGTATCAAAAAATGATCCTTACAGGGAGTATGTCTTCGCAGCCCTAAATCGTGTTTCGACAGAGTTCCATAAATCCGGTGCTTATGAGAGGCTTCCGGATACTGTGGAAGAAAGAGACAAGAACAATAATGAGAGCAAAGCTGTCTTTTCTGATGCGGAAGATGATGAGAATGATGAATTTGATTTAAAGAGCTGGAGCCCGCTCAAGGAATTATATGATAGCATGCCGACATTTTCTGTCGTGGCATAAAACGAGAATTGCTGCAGAATGGTCCCAGGGGACGGAGTCAAGGGACCATTAAAAAAATGACCCCTTGACTCCGTCCCCTGGGACCATTATCGTATGTGATGTTGTGCATTATTTTATGAATCGAGGTTGATAGAAATGAAGCTGGGGATCGTAGGGCTTCCGAATGTGGGGAAGTCGACACTTTTCAATTCACTTACAAAGGCCGGGGCGCTTGCGGCGAATTATCCGTTCGCGACCATCGACCCGAACATAGGCGTTGTTGCAGTTCCGGACAAGAGACTCAAGGTCCTCGGGGATATGTATCACTCGAAGAAGGTGACGCCCGCGACCATTGAATTTGTTGACATTGCGGGACTTGTGAAGGGCGCGTCAAAGGGCGAGGGGCTTGGAAACCAGTTCCTTGCGAACATCAGGGAGTGCGATGCCATAGTCCATGTGGTGCGCTGCTTCGAGGATGACAATATCGTCCATGTTGACGGTTCGATCGACCCGGCAAGAGACATAGAGACCATCAATCTCGAACTTCTCTTTGCCGACATGGAAGTGCTCGAGAGAAGATGGGGCAAGGTCGGAAAGCAGGCGAAGATGGTGAAGGAATATGCCCGCGAAGGCGCGCTCCTCGAGCGGCTGCGCCCGTTCCTTGAAGAAGGTAATATGGCAAAGGCCTTCGAATGCGAGGACGAGGAGGAGCAGAAGCTCTTCGACGGCTACAACCTCCTTACCGCAAAGCCCG
>CAMVHB010000028.1 GCA_947167155.1 uncultured Lachnospiraceae bacterium
CAGGCTCCCTAATCATGGAATACATCATTCGTGAGCACAAGGAAAACGGAACTCTCCCCATGTATCCGGCAGCAGTGACCACCATAGTCACATCGGATCTTGTGAAGGCCATTGCGAAGAATTACGGCGTAGAATGCATAGAGGTGCTCACCGGCTTCAAATATATCGGCGAGCAGATCAAACTCTTCGAAGCCGGCGAGAAGCCTTTCCACTATGTATTCGGCCTTGAGGAAAGCTACGGCTGCCTGGTCGGGACCTATGCCCGTGACAAGGACGCGGTCGTTGCCTGCATGATGCTCTGCGAGGCCGCTGCCTTCTACAAGAGCAAGGGTATGACGCTTTGGGATGAAATGGTCCGCATGTATGAGACCTACGGCTTCTACAAGGAAGGCCAGCAGTCAAAGACCTACAAGGGAGAGGCCGGAGCGAAGGAAATGAAGGCCCTCATGGAAAAGAACAGGAAGGATTTCCCGAAGAAGCTCGGACACTGGGACGTGCTCTCGGTTTCCGATTATCTTACAGACCGCCGTATAGATCTTGCTACAAATGAAGAGGGCAAAACAGGGCTTCCGAAGTCGAACGTGCTCTATTATCAGCTTTCAGACAACGCCTGGTGCTGCATCAGGCCTTCGGGTACTGAGCCGAAGGTCAAGTTCTACTTCGGCGTGAAGGGTTCTGATATGGAGGATGCCGACAAACTGCTTCAAGAGCTTTGTGACGCGGTGATGAGTACGCTTGCCTGAGGGCGATACGGTCTTGGATTAAGGAGTTGTAATGTTTCGTATTTTTGTAGTTCCGGAAGAATCCCGCCAGATATACGCAGATCTGCTTCCCGATGAGATCAGGGACGAGGAGGATCTTCTCATCGTAGCAGGCGAGGTTCAGGTCGCAAAAAGGATGGAATGCGCAGGGATATCAACTTATACTCCCCTGATAAAGGGGGCCTGGGAGCTGACCTTCATCCATGTGGCAGAGGAGTTTTCCCACCAGGGGATAGGCCGGGGGATGCTCGACTATGCCGGCAACCTCATAGGCTCCTATGGCGGCGACATGCTGATCGCGGCCTATCCGGAGACCGAGGAGACCGAAGCTATTTCAAAATGCCTCGAGGGCGCGCATTTTACCGCTTCAAGGAACGGGGCCCTGATCAAGCAGTCGACTCTTTCGAAATTCAAGAAGGGAATAGACGCGCTCCCCGTGGTGGGCAGGTTTGATGCAATTCCCCTTTCCGAGGCAAGTGACGAGCTCTGGAAGGACCTGCAGACAGCCATAGACGAAGAGGGGGAGACAAGGGAAGAAGGCGTATTCCCGCTCCTTCATGACAAGGGTGATTATCAGCCCGCTGTCAGCATGATCTGCACCGGAGACTATGAGAAGGTGAAGGGAGCAATTCTTTTCGAGGACATCGAAGATACCCTTTATATCAGCTATTTCTTTGCCGTAAGAGAATCAACAGGCGTGATATCCGATCTTTTAAAGAGCGCGGTAAAGGCGTCTGAGGGGCTTTACGACGGGGATACCGTGATGAGCTGGCATTCCGTAAATCCTTTGGCGGATGATATGGCAGAAAGGCTGCTGGAAGGTGCCGGGGAGAAGAGAGCTTCCACGGTTGCTTATGAAAGAAAGCTTTGACCTTATCAGCACAGGTGAAAGGAGAGTCGCACCATGATCGACAAGAACAAAGAAGCCTTAAAGCAGCAGCCGCTTTTCAGCGAGCAAAAGATTGAGGAGAAGCAGAACCTTTATGCCGATCCGATGTTTGCGCAGCCTCAGAATGTCATCAGGGAAGCGGAAGAAGAGGACGAGGACGAAAAAGAGCTTGAAGAGGAGATGAGGGACCAGGTAGGCGAACTCGTCAAAAAGGAAGCAAAGCCCTTCAAGCAGGAGATGAAGCGAAAGGAGGATTCAAAGCAGGGCGTTGGCGCCATGTTCAAGGCCAGAAGGAAGGAGATCGAAGAGGAAAAGGCAAAGGCAAAGGAGGATATCAAGAAGCGCTCAGAAACTGCCCATAGCAGCCTTCTTTCCGCGATGGCTGCCTCCGCGGAGATGGAAAAGGATGAGTTCAGGCGCTTCGTGCTGAACCCTGATGTCGATAAGCTTAAGTCCGAGCACAGGATAAGGACGAGAACCCGTGTCATAAAGCATGCCCTGAAACAAGACGAGGTGATCACCGAGCGTATAACCGAAGTCGAGAACAAAAAAGAAAAGGTCAGGGACAAGAAAGAAAACGCCCGCGCGGTCTCTATGAATGAGACTATTGTCAAAGATTCCATGATAAAGATCAGACAGAATGTGGACATCAACGACAAAAAGGGCATGGAATATCAGGACTTGGAAGAGATGTCCGTTTTTGGCATGAAGATGGGTGACGAAGCCTTCAAAGAGCTTGTCAGGACCTACAGGGATGGTGAGAGGCTCAAAAAAGGGAAACCCACTCCCGGGGCTTCTACAAAGGAGCAAAGCACCTATGCCGCGCTGGACATAATGACGGCAGAGATCATGAAGCTTGATGAATCGCAGTATGATGTCCATACGGATGAGGCTCTTGTGAAACAGTCCGGGGAGCTTTCCGTCATGGCTCGGATGGTGAGCGCCTATCAAAGCTTTCTTTCAAAGAACCCCGGCTATATCGATCATCTTTCAAAGCAGAGTGACAAGAACGGACCGCTGGCGGACAGGATGCTCACAAAGATCACAAGGCTTTCCGCCATCGGACAGTATTACAAGCTCAGAAAGATAGTGCTTGAAGACCCTTACTATATCAATCATGCCAACGAAGAGATACCCATGAAGGAGGAAGCGGGCGACTCTGTTCAGGTGAAGCGCCTCAAAAAAATGATGCTCGCCTCCGCCCAGGCCGCGAACAATCTTCAGAATATCTTTGGCGAGGTAAAGGTTCCCGATATCAAGGTGAAGTCCGGATCCAACATCGATTTCATCGGCAACCTGAAAATGGGATCGATCCCTGACCTTTCGAAAGTGAAGGAGGAAGACAAAACACAGTTCATAAAGGCCGCGATTAACGGGATCGGTACGGCAAACTGGCAGATCAGGCAGCTTGAGTCCGAGAGCTTCTTCCAGGCGCCTTTCTGGCTTCAGAACGCGCTGACCCTTGATCCTGAAGCGATGAAGGATATGAAGCCCACAAAGTTCACTCCCCTTGCTTTACATCTCGGATCGGCGGTTGAAACATTCATTCCTGAGATCATGAAAGAGCTTGGAAGCAAGAAAAAAGTCAGAAATGAGGAGTTCCTGAAGGACTACAAGGTCCTTCGGAAGGAATACGGAACGCTCGGCCCAAGATATGAGAAAAGGTGGAAGGAAGCAAAAGGACCCGTGAAGCCTGAGCTTGAGGATTACGGCTGGGCGGTGACCAATCCCAAGTTCATCGGCGCAAAAGATTCCGCCGTCGGGGATATGACTATTTCTGACAACTGGCAAAGACTGCATAACAGCATCACGGGTGTTTATGCCTACAAACGTACAAACGCTGAGATGGCCGAGATGATAAAGAATATCAGGATACAGGAAGACAAGGAACTGTGGGAGAAGGCGAAGGATGACGAGGAGGCCAGGGCCTTCTGCGAAAGTGCTTACAAGGAGGCGCTGAGAAAATTTCTCTTTGCCCAGTACGCGGCGGCAAGGAGGGTGAATGAGACGGTTTGCATGAAACTGCTTGCAATGCACCCTACGGATCTTCTTTATCAGGCTACCCCGGAGCTTCATGCTGCAATAGTTTTAAGCGCGACGATATCAAATGCCTTTGTACCAAAGCAGAAGGAGACGATAAAGAAGCTTTTCGCGGAGGACAAGGACGGAAATTTTGCCTTTGATTCCGATGAAGCGTATATCCACGCTGACATGTCCGCCCCGCAGAATTTCAAGATCACAAACTTCTTTAAAGATCTTTGCGTTACTGTTCTTGGCGCAAACCCGGCAACCAGAGAGCTTACAAGAAAGCTTTACGGAAACGCCCACCTGTACGAAGATGTCATAAAACCGGAGTATTTGGCGGCGAAGAACGCAAACGATCCGCTGGCCCTTCGTATCAGCGAAAACAATGGCACGGATGTAGTGTGGTGGTATTTTACAAAGCATCCCGATATGCTTGACAAAAAATACCTCAACAAAAAGGTCGGCGGGAAGTACGTTCTCCAGCATGCGTTCAATGAGGCGACCCAGACTATGTTCCATGGTGGGGAGGGCTCCTTCAGGGAAGGAATGAAGAAGGGCATTGTGGATATTCCGTCAAATGAAGAGCTTGACAAGTATCAGGAGCATCTTGTGAAGGAGGGTTATCCAAAGACCAGGACGGAAAAGAATGTAAGGATCGATGAGCATGAAAGCGACGAAGTTATTGAGGAAGAACTCGATCCCGAAGAGATCATCAAGCTTCCCGGCTGCAAGGAAAAGCACCTTACGGGAGCTGATATCTTAAAGAACAGAAGAGAGGACCCCTACAACCTGAACCTGATAAGAGATAAGTTCGGTGAGTTCACTTATACAGATGACAGGGGGCAGGAGCGTATCAGGGTGTCAGGTGACAATTATTGATGCCTTTACCGGCAGCAGGGCAGTGAAGGAATAAAGATGCACACAGATATCTATTCATTGGAGAGGGATGACCTTTCGATCATCTCTGACAGGATACCGGACTTTGTCGTGGACAGGGCCGATGCAAAAGGGTACTTCACCATAGGAGCGAGCGGAGGGGTAGTCGGAGACGACAGGCTGATAGGAGTCTGCCAGTTCTATATCGGTTCCTTTCAAAACGGCGCCTGCTTCGGGAGGATTGATTATATCTATGTCGCGGAGGATGCCCGGTTAAACGGCATCGGAAGAAAGCTCATAAACAGGATGGACACGATCCTGAAAAACAGCGGCATCAGCACAGGGCTTCTCCGCTTCCCAAAGAAGGGAGGAAAGCTGCCCGGCTTTACTATCAAAAGGGATGAGGCCGAAGCTTTCTTTGAAAAATGCGGATTTTTCCCGGCAAGTGATGAGGAGGCAGTCTTTTTCTCCGATATCAAGACCCTTTCAAAGACCCTTTCGACAGAAGGGAAAGAATATGTTTCAGAACTCTCCGGGCTTTCGGATGAGGAATTCTCATCGCTTCTTTCCGATATCGGGAAAGAAAAGCCTCTTCCCATGGATCTTTCAAAGAACATGGATGATTATGACCTGAATATGAGCTTTTCATACAGGAAAAAGGACAGGGGAGGAGTCATACTGATAAGCCGCTATGGCTATTCCATGGCCGAGGTCTCCCTGTTGAGGGCTTTTGGGAAAAACGAAAAGGAAGGCCTTTCTGATCTCGCTCTAAAGGCGCTCATAGAATGCATGGGCAGGATGGATGATGATTTTCTGATAGTCATGAGTGAAAGCGCCCTCTCCGATGAAAAGTCGCTGAAAGGGCTTTTCCCGGGCATCACAAAGGCAGCGCTAAAAAAATTTATCCGGTTTACAGCAGGGTAACATCGGACAGACGGTGGAACAATGGAACTATACAAAACATATGACAAAGATGGTTTTCTGAGGCTTGAAGAGGATGGCGGGGCAGCCCTTTCTCTTTATCTTTACAGGAAATGCGCTTATCTCATCTCGATCATAGTGCCTGAAAGGGACAGAAGAAAGGGTATAGGAAGGACACTTCTTTCTGCTGCCGACGGCATCTTAATAGAAAGAGGGATCACGCGGATAGAATGTAATTTTTTGAAGTCTGTTCCGAATTTCCTGGAATTCATGAAGGGAAGCGGCTTTGAGACAAAAGATCAGGCGTCTTTTCATTCGATGGATATCGGCGAATTGCTTTCGTCCCCCGTTGTAGCGAAAGCCATGAACAGGAAGGTAAATGGCGCATCCTTTTCCTCTCTCGCGGCGCTTTCCGCCATGGGGTGGAATACCTTTTTTTCCTTCATACTTAGGCTCGGGGCTTATCCCACAAATTCGGATATCAAGGCCTTCGATATGGAGATCAGCGGGGTGGTCTTTGATGATCAGGGAGAGATCAAGGCCGCAGTGCTCTGCAGCCGGGTGGAAAAAGGGATTTTCATCGAATTCCTTTCGGGCAATGCGAGAAAGAATCCCGGCTTTATCCTCGAGGCGCTGAAAGGCATCAAAAAGGGGCTTGCGGTGGCGCATGAAGACAAGAGCCTGAAGTCTGTCTTTCTTGTAGCAGTGAACGAAGGCGTGAAGGGGCTACTTGCAACCCTTGAAAAGGGCGGTCTCAAGATCGACGGGACAGATATGTGCGTTCTTGCCCTGCGGAAGGTTGAAAAAAAGAAAAGGAATTCCGATGGTCTCAAGGTTTCCGAGAGAATTGATGACTTTCTCGAGAACAAGTGGATGAACGAGTTGGAAGACATGGCCTTTCAGAAGAACGTTACATGGAAGCTTCCATTTGCAAGGGGGAACCGCCTTGTCTGAGAATATTATGCTGAATAAGCTGCCGATCGGAAGGTCGGCCCGTATCACATCACTTGAATGCGAGGGCTCATTAAAACAGCATTTCCTTGATATGGGGCTGATCCCCGGGGCGGAGCTTACGCTTCTCAAGACGGCGCCGCTCGGAGATCCCGTTGAGATGATCATCCATGGGTATTCCCTGACGCTCCGCCTCGAGGATGCCGCAAAGATAGGCGTAGTCGAGACGGATGCCCTGTCGTCAAAAAGCGCTGCAAAGCCGAAGAAAAAGGACAAGGTCCACCCTTCCCTCGGTGAGCCCGGAATACATCATGACAGGAGCACGAAAAAGGCGTTTCCGGCCGATCATGTATTGACCTTCGCGCTGGTGGGAAACCAGAACAGCGGGAAGACCACTCTTTTCAACCAGCTCACGGGTTCAAACCAGCATGTCGGGAATTTCCCCGGCGTTACCATAGACAGGAAAGACGGTTCTATCAGGAAGTTCAAAAATACGAGGATCACCGATCTTCCCGGTATATATTCAATGTCTCCCTATTCCGGAGAAGAGCTTGTTTCAAGGGATTTCGTCCTCGACGAAAAGCCGGACGCCATCATCAATATAGTCGACGCCACAAACATCGAGAGGAACCTCTACCTCACAATGCAGCTCCTTGAGATGGAGCGGCCCTTGGTCGTGGCGCTCAACATGATGGATGAGCTTACCGGAAACGGCGGTTCCATAGACATCAATGCAATGGAGTCGATGCTCGGCGTCCCCGTGGTTCCCATATCCGCGGTGAAGAACGCGGGCGTTGATGAGCTTGTCACCCATGCCATACATATCGCGGAGTATCAGGAAAAGCCGATAGAGCAGGATTACTGCGCTCCGATCGACCATGACGGCGCGGTGCACCGCTGCATCCACGCGGTCTCAAGCCTTATTGAGGATCACGCGAAGAGGGCGGGGCTTCCGATCCGTTTCGCCGCAGCAAAGGCGGTCGAAGGGGACAAGCTGATAATAGAAAAGCTGAAGCTCGACCAGAACGAGCTTGAGACCCTTGAGCATCTCACATTGCAGATGGAGAGCGAGAGCGGGATGGCGAGGGATGTTGCCATTGCCGACATGCGTTTTGACTTTATCAAAAAGGTCTGCGATGACAGCGTGACAAAGCCGAAGGAGAGCAGGGAGCGCATAAGGAGCGAGAAGATAGACCGCATCCTTACCGGGAAATACACCGCCATCCCTGTTTTCATAGGGATAATGGTCCTGATCTTCCACCTTACCTTCAATGTGATAGGCGCGTGGCTTCAGGGATTGATAGAGATCGGGATAGGAGCCCTTTCAGGGGTCGTTGAAGATCTCCTTATATCAGCCGGCGCAAACGATGTCATACGGGGGCTCATAGTAGAGGGGATATTTGAGGGCGTCGGAAGCGTCTTAAGCTTCATGCCGATAGTAGTCGTGATGTTCTTCTTCCTCTCCCTTCTTGAGGACAGCGGCTATATAGCAAGAGTCGCCTTTTTCATGGATACCCTGCTTCGAAGGATAGGGCTTTCGGGACGGAGCATTGTGCCGCTCCTCATAGGCTTCGGCTGCAGCGTGCCGGCCGTGATGTCGACCCGCACCCTTCCAAGCGACCGTGACAGGAGGATGACGATCCTCCTCACGCCTTTTATGAGCTGTACCGCGAAGATCCCCATCTACGGATTCTTCGTAAACGCCTTTTTCCCGAAGTTCAGCGGGCTCATCATGGCAGGACTCTATTTCCTTGGGATCCTTGTGGGGATCTTTGCAGCCTTCCTCCTGAAGAAGACGCTCTTCAAGGGCGAGGCCGTGCCCTTTGTGATGGAGCTTCCAAACTACAGGCTGCCCGGAGTGAAGAACACACTCCAGCTCATGTGGGAAAAGGCAAAGGGCTTTATACAGAGAGCCTTTTCCGTGATACTGATCGCGACGATCATAGTCTGGTTCCTGAAAAGCTTTGACCTTGGCTTCAACCTGGCTGCGACTCCATCTGACAGCATACTTGCGGCGATAGCGAACCTCTTCGTTCCGGTCATGGCACCACTCGGCCTCGGCGACTGGAGAATATGCACCTCACTGATAAGCGGCTTCATGGCAAAGGAGAGCGTGGTATCCGTGATGCAGGTGCTTTTCAAAGGGGTGGGCGTCACTGCCGCGCTTACATCCGCATCAGCGGGAGCGCTTCTGATATTCAGCCTTCTCTACACTCCCTGTGTCGCGACCATAGCCGCGGTACGGCGTGAGATGGGAGGAAAGTGGGCAGTGGCCGTAGTTTTGTGGCAGTGCCTGGTCGCCTGGGGCGTGACCGGGATCTTTAGGCTGATAATGCTCGCTTTTGGCGCCGCCTGAAAGGAACAGACTTATGAAGCCCATAGACATTATCCTTTTGATAATAATAGCCCTGGTCCTTGCCTTTGCAGTGATATCACTTATCAGAAGGCAGAGAAAAGGAGGGGAGTGCTGCAACTGCCCCGGCTCAAGCACCTGCGGCCACGCGAAAAAGAAAAGCTGCGACGGTGGGAAGAAGGACAGTCCAAGCCATAGACCGCAAATTTGAGGCTATACGCGACAACAGCATTGATTAGAACTTTTGTATGTGATACGATAAAGCGGATATGGAAAATGCTCCCTTTCGGGGACTGCACCTCAACAGACGCAAGAACAAACAGCCTGCGGGCGGAAAGGAAAAGAACTATGAATTACAAGATCGTTGGAGAAAACCTCCCGGCAGTGATCTGCGACTTAAATGCGGGGGAGGCGATGAGAACGGAAAGCGGCGGCATGGCGTGGATGACCCCGAACATGAGGATGGAGACCAACACCGGCGGGGGCATAGGAAAGGCGTTTGCCAGAGCGTTTGCCAATGAGCACATGTTCCAGAACATCTATACCGCGGAAGGCGGCCCGGGAAAGATCACTTTTACTTCCAGCTTTCCCGGAGAGATCCGCGCGGTGGAGATAACGCCGCAGAAGAGTCTGATCGTTCAGAAGGGCGCATGGCTCGCGTCGGAGCTGGGTGTCGAGATTTCCACCTTTTTACAGAAAAAGATGAGCGCCGGCTTCTTCAGCGGAGAGGGCTTTATCATGAGCAAGCTTTCCGGTCAGGGAACCGCGTTTCTTGAGATCAGCGGCTCTACCGTAGAGTATGATCTGAAGCCGGGAGAAAAGATGACGGTAGCCACCGGCTTTGTGGCGGCTATGGAAGACACCTGCCAGATGGAGGTTGTGACGATCAAGGGCGTCAAGAATGTCCTTTTCGGTGGAGAGAGTTTCTTCAATACCGTGATCACCGGTCCGGGCAAGCTTCTGATCCAGACCATGCCTATCGTCCGGGTAGCGGCGGCGTTGATGCCTTACATGCCTTCCAGTTCGAGCTGACAATTGGGTAATTTATCAAGAAGAGCTCGAGGTGGCCTCCCACCTCTCATGCACTGCCTTTCTGAAGGCAGTGTATTTTTTTTCGGGGATCGGAAGCTCCTTTTTGTTTGACATGGTGACTTTAAAACGGCTGACACCGAGGATATGCGCCGGGTTTACAAGATGGCATTTATGGCAGCGCAGGAGGAATTCAGGATACTTGTTTTCGAGGACAGTGATCGAAACGCTTGTCCTGAATGCGCCGTCGGTGGTGTAAAGCATGGAATGCTTGCCGTAATCTATGCTTTCAACGTAGATGATGGTATCCGGTATAAGGTACAGATCCCCCGAGTCGGTGCCGCGGAAATAGATACGTTTGCTGTTTCCGGTTGCAGTGACCGGCATATAGCCCTTGTAAACCTCGTTGAAATGTACCGGATAGATATTGTCATCCTTGTGCTTGTGATAAAGATCTGAAATATGGACGACAAGCATTCTGGGGACCTTGTTCCCCTCGATCTTCCTCTCGCACCATGTGATATGGATGATCTGATCCATGGTGACATGGTCGCCATCCGGATAATGCGTAGTGACAGGAAAGGACATTATTACTTCGCAGTATGAGCTGTGGCCGGAGATGTGATCCAGCCGGATGTTGCCCAGAGAGAAGGTCAGGGAGTGCTTTTCGCCTGCCCATGCTTCCAATACGGCGTTTCGACCCGAAAGAAATTGGCCCTTGGCCGGGCCGTACCACAGCACCCTTTCGTCCACATGATCAAAGAAGGGCTGCAGATCGTTTTTGTAATATCTTTGTACGATATCGTTGGTCAGATCGACCATTTCTTTTGCGTTCATATATCACCCGGGTTTTGGCTTCATCATGAATAAGGTCATCATGAATAATAGCGTCTCAATGAGTTGAGTATATCACCCAAAAATCAAAACTGCAAGTTATAGGAGACAAATCTGAGGTCATACGCGGTAACGGTATTGACTCAGTATATTGGTTGTGACATACTAAAAGAGTTTTTGTCCATTTTGCGGGAAAGTGAATCTGGAGGAAAGATGGAAAGAGAATTGAGAAGAAATCAAAACGTGCTGGTCTGCGTAGGAACAGGCGTGATCATGTTCGGATTCTGGAGTGTGATCAAGGGTATCATGACAATTTTTTTGCAAAGGGATCTTCTGCTTGAGACGATCGAGACGTCAAAGCAGTCTCTTTCACCGGAAGAACTTGAATTCTATGACCCTGTTTTTACGGTTGTCTGTATCGTCATCGGAATTATCGTCGGCATTGTGATGCTTATACGCATTTATGTCGGACTGTCCGCCAGAAAAGAAGGGATGGGAAGAGAAACGCGTACCCATAGGGCTTATCTGGTTTTTTCGGTGATCCTGGCGGTGATCCCAGTGTTTTATCTGGTGCTCGAGTTTTCAGAGGGCGTGAAAAGCCTTGGGAGCTTTTTGGACCAGATCGTTCCGATCATTATTGATGTCACTTCCCTGGTCATGACCATCCAGCTTCTTGTGGCCGGCGCGAAAGTCAGGAACCTGAAACGGAGGCTGAAGGAAGCAGAGGAGGGGGCGTCATGAACAAGGATTTTCATTATTACGGAACCTATTCCGCCGCTATTCTGGCGGATTATACGCATGAAGAGGCGCTTCGTATTGCCGGAAGTGCGTTTTTTGTAGACCTTTGCACCAAGCCGATCTTGAGCAGCGTAGGCGCGCCCGTGGAGGCGGCTACCACCATGCTTGCCATGGAAATGGCGGATACCGGAAGCGATCCCATATCCCAGCAGGATGTGTCGCGGATCTGGGCCTCCTTCCATTTTCTGCCCGGAGACCTCTATTCCGAGAGAAAGGGCTGCGGAAAACGGTATATGCAAAGATATCATCTGATCTGCAGGCCCAATGGAGATCTTTTGGTGGATACCGTCAGTCAGGTGAAGGGGAAAGATCTTGAAGCGACAGGGCTTGCCATGCACGTGCTGGCAGATACCTGGGCGCATCAGTATTTTGCGGGAACGCCTTCGCGAGTGATCAATGACACAAATTATCATTTCTATGAGATCCTGCCGGATGGAAGCGAGCGGCCTGTCAAGTTCGGATCGAACCCCGCAGCGACCGATGATCCGGAAAAGGGCACCTATATCAACAGTATCCGTCAGAGCAGGGAAACCTCTGTGATGAATCTGGGACATGGCAGAGCCGGACATCTTCCCGACTACAGCTTTATGCGTTATAAATATATGCCGGCATGGGCGGATTATGAGGAGGTTTTGAAGGACAATCCAAGCGACTTCATGCATGCTTATTGTCAGATGATCTACGCGCTGAAATTTCTGAAGGGCGAGGGCGGTGTGTTTGAGAAGGATACATACGATACGCAGGCCGTGGAGCCGTATCGGGAAAGGATCGAAGAGATCCTTCTGAAACGGCAGATCGACTCCTGCGCGGACTGGAAGGCATTCGGGGAAAGCCTTTCGGGACGGGAAGTGCCGGATTTTGAGGTATCGGAATATCAGGAGGCTTACCGTATGGCGCCGAAAGAAGAAAAAGACAATACCCCAATGGGCAGGTTTATCCTCGCGGCGCTTTCCCAAAAGAGCATGGTAACGAACAGGGTTTACAAATCCGGAAATCTGCTGCTCGGCGTCACCTCGGACTACAAGAAATGGGGAACAAAGGGGATCCAGGCCTATATGAAGCTGATGGAGGCGATGCAGAAAGGAGAGACCTCATGAGTATCGGAAGACGTATTGGAAAAATAATATCAGGCCTGCTGATCATTGCGGGAGCATTCATTCTCATGAAGGTGCCGGAGGTCGGACATATTATCATCGCGCTGATCCTTGCCGTATCTCTTCTGGTTTTGGGGATTAGTTCCCTTATCTATTATTTTACCATGGCGCGGCATATGGTGGGTGGCAGGGACACCTTGTACACAGGACTGATCGAAGTGGATCTTGCGCTTTTCACGCTGTCTGTCACGGATGTTCCCAAGGTTTTTGTAATGGTGTATCTGGTCGCGGTATTTGGTGTCACCGGAGTATTGCATATACTGCGGGGCCTGGAAGCGAAAAAGAAGCAGGCAACCGGATGGTGCTGGCGGGTCATTGACGGCGCCATATATTTAAGCGTCGCGGTGCTTTGCCAGATCTTCCTCCAAAATACGGTAGCGATGGTGACTATTTTTGCCTTTGGGCTGATCTATCTCGGAGCGGAGCGGATCGTCAGCTCCTTCTACCGGTCAAAGATCGTATATGTCCAATAAAGCTTGTTGCTATGAAGGTTTGAAGCAAAGGGGAAGGACAAAATGAAGAGAGTTTTTATGAGATTGATCGCAACGTTATCAGTATCTGCGCTTGCAGCGGCAACCTTTGTTCCGATCTATGCTGACGCGGCAGTTATTTCAAAGACTGTATTTCTTCGTTCCATAGATGAAACGGAACAGCTGTCGTGCGTTGAGGTGGAGGGAGTGCCTGTACCTTATGTGGCTGTTGATGAATATTACAATATAGTGTATTCGAACAGCTGCACTTGCGAAAAGCTTTCGAACAATACATACAAGCTTGATAATGGCAGGGGGACGATGATCATTGATCCCGCCGGCAACACCATACATTTTGATGAGCCTGAGATATTTTTGTATCCTGTCGATGAAAAAGCAACTGCCGGAGATATTTCGAGGCTGACCGCCGTAAAATACAAAGGGGCTTCTTCTGAATTGGATATTGATCTTGACAATTATAATATAGATATTATTGAAGAGGAAAATAAAGTATTTTTGCCTCTTACGACATTATCCGATTTTTTCAGCGTGACAACTATTAATGCTGTATATGCCGCAGATGATATTTCTTTTAATTCCGGTACGAATCCTCAGATTGTTAATTGGCAGACTAATTTTGATTCATTGACGAGGGATAAGAGCGAGGCGCAATTTTCATATAATGAGCTGTGCTTTGTCTTTGATACGTTATATGGCTGTCCGCCCAATTGTGAGTTTGCTGATTCCATTAAGTCAAAAGGGTTTGATGGATTTCTTCAATCAGAGAGCGATGAGACAAGGAAGGTCAGAGAACTTCTTTTGTCAACAAGTACTGTTGATTATATCCAGGGACTGGGTATATTGGAATGCATGTTGAATGACGGCGGACATAGTACTTTTATTGCTTTTCTATTCACCGAGATCGCTGACACGGAAGGCTACAAGGCTTTTCTTGATTTTGAAAAGAATAATCCCAATGATCCGGGAGTGCTTATTTTTAAGGATTGGTACAAAAAGTATATAGCTTATACCAACAGTCATAACGCTATTATGGATTATGAACATTTGTTGGATCAATATACCCCAATATTTGATGAAGAAGATGGCGAGAATTATTATCGGTATTATGAATATGACAACACAGGTATTTATGCATATACGGAATATAATGATGATGCGTCCATATATTTAAAGAAAGCGCTTGATATTGCCAAAGCTCACGGCATGAAGAACTTTGTATTTGACGAAGCCAAAAACGGGGGCGGCGCAGACGACAGCCTGATGTACATGATGAACGCAATAACCGGTTGCAACTATCCAGAACTCTACATGAGAAGTATATTGACCGGCAACAAGGTAGTACAGGAATATGAGTATGACATGGATCAGGATGGCGTGATCGAAGGCGACGACGAAGATTTTGATTATGACTTTAATTACGCGGTTATGTGCTCGGCTTATTCGTACTCATGCGGGAATTTTTTTCCGTGCCTTTGCAAGGAGGAAGGCGTGCCGATCATTGGAGAGACAAGCGGCGGAGGGACGGATGTTCGCGAGACTTACAGAAACACGCTTGGGGGCGTATATACATTATCGTCATACAAGGAGCTGACTTACAGGAATGGCGGTAATGTCGAGGCGGGGGCTGCGCCTGATTATGACATAACCAAGAAGAATCCTGACGGTTCGGTGGATTATACTGATTTTTACAATTTTGAGCTGATCAGTAATATAGTCAATGCGCATTATAAAAATGCTGCCATGTACAGACTCTACAATCCAAATAGCGGAGAGCATTTCTTTACGGCAAAAGTTGGCGAGAAGGATATTCTTGTTAATTTAGGTTGGAAATTTGAAAGTATTCCATGGGATGCGCCGGCGGTTTCTGATATTCCCGTGTACAGAGTGTATAATCCGAATTCGGGAGATCATCATTTTACTGCAAACGCAGCGGAGAGAGATATTCTTGTAGGGCTTGGCTGGAATGATGAAGGTATAGGCTGGTATTCTGCCGATGGATCAGGACAACCGGTATACAGGTTATACAACCCCAACGCCACAGGCGTCGGATCACACCATTTTACGGCCGGCGAAGAAGAAAGAGATATGCTGATAGGCCTTGGCTGGCGCGATGAAGGTATCGGCTGGTATGGGGAGTGAGGGATGAACCCCCAAGCCATTATTTTACGGACAGAAATGATAATTCGTCTTGCTTACCTTGATCCAAGATACTGATAAGGCGGTATGCGGGCCCGGTAGGGTGAGTGCGACCCAATTCCCAAGCCTCAACCGTTTTTTTTGAAACACCCATATAATTCGCAAAGACGGTCTGTGTCATACCGGATCGGTTTCTTATCTCTCTTATTTCAACATTAGAATATCTTTGGACAGGAGCAATGACAAGGGTTTTGGACTTGGCGTTTCCAACACCTCTTTCAAAATTGATAGCCTCCTGCAGGCCGGTTTTTAGATCTTCGAATAATGAACTCATGATTTTTTTCCTCGATTTGCGGAAGCTTCGGTTTTCAATGACTTAACGAGTCTTTTCAGAACATTCTTCTCTTCTTTTGTAAGATTGTCTTCATCGCCCAATTCTATTTCAGCCCACCTTTTTGAAAACAACGGAACTTCGATAAATGTTCTAATAAGTCCATCTGCATATAATTCATTCATATTAATGATAATACACCCTACATTGTAGGGTGTCAACAAGCAGCTTTGAGTAGCCCTCAGAAAAGGACAGCAAGTCATAGAAAGCAAATCTGAGGTCGTACGCGGCAATGGTATTGACGCAGCATATTGCCTATGTCATACTTGCAAAAAGCGTTAGAAAGAATATCGCCGATGGGGAAGGGAATAGCTATGAAGAAAATGAAAATGACAGATCTGACACTGGAGATTATGAAAGGGCTGGAAGGCATGAAAACGACACAGGAGATGAAGGAATATTGCCTGAAGGAAGGATACGATCTGTCGGATGAGCTTGCCGAAAGGATAATGGCACAGTTCGAAAGGGACGGGAAGCTTTCAGATGATGAAGCGGCCGCGGCAGCGGGTGGAATAATTGCCGATGTAAAAATACCGCATGGAATTATTCTCTAACCGACAGGAATGTGTCATCAGGGTGCGGAATGCATCGGATTTTGAGGACCTGGTGACAAATGTCGCATATAAGGGCGTGAGACCGGACAATATCGAAAGGACGGGCGTGTCCTTTATTCATGGCAAGACGGTAAGGTACATCATACTGTCATACAAGCCATACAGCAATGTTGCGGCACAGGAACTTGGGCTTGATGAAGAAGCTTGGAAAGAAAAGTCCATGCAGCTCCGCTTCGGACACGAATGTACGCACTTTTTTACAAAACAGACCTACGGGATAACCAACAACATTCTGCATGATGAGATCATGGCTGATTTTATCGGGATGTATGAGGCGTTCGGGTTTTATAAGGCAGATTGGTTTCTGCGGTTCATGGGAATAGCCGGGGAAAATGACGGGCGGATTATTTTTTATACGAAAGACCTGTCTGCAAAAGTTCGGGAAGCTGTCGCCGATCTTGTGCGTGACGCGGCATACGGCCTTGAACGATGGGCGAACACGAAGGAGTTTGCCGCCCTTTCTGTGGGAGACCGGATCAAATACATGTGCCGCGCCGGTTTGCGTGGCATGGCGATTTGTCCATAAACTATTTAGTTGGACCCCGGGACGGGGTTAGGGGTTCATTTAAAAATGAGTCAAAAGAACCGTCCCTTTTGACTCAAAGGTGACAAGACGATTCTCATAAAAGGGAAGAGGTGCTATCAACAGCCTCTTCTCTTCATTTTGTTCAGATACTATTGAATGATACCATTGCTTTTGATATAATTACCCTACAGAATTCAATTATTTTTTTTATGCCGATGCGTATGAGTGAATATCAGATTAAATACAATAGCATGACAAAAGAACTGGCTGACCTCAGAGAAAGTATAAAAAACTGCCCCAGAGGTAGTCTGCGCAGACGGGTGATAAAAGGAAGACCGTACTATTATCTTCAATACCGAGATGGGGATCAAGTGCGAAGCCGCTATGTCAAACAGAGTGAAGTGGATAAACTTCAAGCAGAGATAGAGGTCAGGAAAGAACTGGAAAATAAGGAGCGGATACTGGAAAAGAGGCTCATCAGGTATGCAGAACTGATAGGCATACATAGATCATACCGCCCGATCAAAAACGTTGATTATGAGGAATATACTTTGTTTATGTCAACAGTTGCACATGATCACAAAACAATGAAACCGGATGACTTTCTGGATAAGTATAATGTGTCAAAATACCGCGGGTTAAATAAACGTTATCTCGCAGGTTTTTTGGATTATATCAACGGTATTGAAAGACAAAATGTCCGAAAAACAAATGATCTTGTTCTGGATCCATACACATATCTTATGTATTTCAAATATGGACAGAAAGATATCTTGAACAAAGAATTAAAGAAGGCTATACCGGCATTCTTAAACAGAGGGTTGTTGATCACGACAGTTCAGGAGGCTGTACATGGCACATTCGATCAATGAAGAATATCTGTACAAAGAGAACATCGACGAGTATCTTGACGCACTTGCGTTAATGATTATAAAAGCTGGAATAGGTAAACACAGGATTCTCGTAGTAGGCGGTGCAGCAATGGCGCTCAAATATCAGGACGGTAGATCAACGGTGGATATTGATATCTGTTTTCGGGAGCAGAATAATCTACATTCTTGTTGTCAAAGCGTTGCAGAAGATTTTGATCTGCCGGACGATTGGATAAATGCGGATGTCATGCACTCGGAGTCTTTTTCATATGCCTTATTTGACAGAGCAACGGAATATTGGGTGTATCGGAATATCTTGGAGGTTTTTATCGCAGACGATCTTGATTTATATTGCATGAAATTAGTCTCTTTCAGACCAAAAGATGTTCAGGACATGGAAATTCTTTCAGAATCAATGAAAGATAGCGGTATTACAAAGGAGGATGTTACTGCTAATTTTGTTCGTTTGTACGGAGACGAATACTTATTGCGAAATGATGATAGAAAAATCAGCTTTATGGAGATGCAATTTTCTACATAGACCATTCAGCATATCCAGGCCCCGCCATTGCCTGATCGAGCGATGCTGGGTCATGATTGCTTTATTCTGCTTCGATCGGGATGACGAAACGGTAACAGAAATAATAGTAGCAGATAAGGGCGTGAGACCGGACAATAGTGCCACGCCGGTTTGCGCGGCATGGCGAAACAATAATTATCCCTTCGAAGGATAATAAGCACCTGCGCTATCCTCGCCGTCATCACGCATCGGTTCGTTGACTTTTTACCTGAATGTGCTATTATTTTTAGTGTTTTTTCCTGCCGGACGATGGGATTTATGCTGCAGGAAGAAACAGGCAAAGGGCAGGCAGGGCGTTGTTCTTTATCAGATATAAACTAACCTAAAAGGAGAAACAAGATGAAATTTTCTAATGCTTACAGAGGCATCTCAAAAATTCTTACCGCGCAGTGGATCTCATTGATCAGTACTTTACTGATGATAGTCGGGGTGATTGTTGCTGCAGCAAACACAGTTGCTCTTTTTGAAGTTGCAGAGGCTTCAGAGCAGGCGGCATCGGGAGCACTGGTAGGTGCCGGAATCGGATCGGTCTTGGCGCTGATCGGTTTAATAATAGGAGTTATAGCAATTATTCTTAATCTGGTTGGATTAGGTACTGCACGCAAAGATGAGAACAAGTTCAATACCGCCTTCATTCTTTGTATTGTAAGCCTGATAGCTGGTATTGCAGCATCAGCTACGCAGGTTGCTGCGCCTCCTGTAACATCATGGCTGAGCCTTGTGCAGAAGATCACTTCTGTTGCAGTGATCGAATATGCTGTAGCCGGTATCGTCGTTCTTGCAGATAAGCTTCAAAATGCACAGGTAGCTAAACTCGGACGCAACCTTAGGGTGATCATCCTCATAATTTACTGCGTTGTTGCAGCACTTATTGTTGTCGGAAACCTTTCGAAATTGGGCAGTATAATTTCTATCATAGAGCTTGTATTAGAGGTGATCGTATTTATTGTTTATATTGTTCTGTTAGCAAAAGCGAAAAAGATGCTGGCCTGACAAAAACAGATAAAATGAATTGGTTGAAAATGCTCCATGCGTAACGTATGGAGCATTCAGACTGTAGACAAAGTGGCTATCATATGATGGCCACTTTTCTTTTTGAGTATCTCTGGCCCGGAAGCCCGGGCCACCTCTTAACCATCTTTGACAGTCAATATGCGAGGTATTCCCTTATTTACGGGCTATCCTCGCATATTGACTGTCAAAGATGGGTGTTTATTATATCAGTTTGCTTTTTGGAATGATACGAAGTTCACCTCCTGGTTTCCTTTGTCGACTGCTTCTGTCTTAACCGTGGCTCCGTAGAGTTTTTTGACAAATACGCCTGCCAGCCAGACTTTTCTCTGATCCACGTCCTTGGCGTTCATATAGTAGCTGCGGATCCCTTCGTAATCATATCCGGTCCTGAATCCCAGGAGATCGTCCGCTGCGTCGTAATACGCGTCTCTCATGAGGTACTTGTATCCGTACAGGTTATCTGTATTGAATCCTACGGAATCCAGGTACTCTGTGACCGTCATTCCGTTAGCCTTGGCATGGGCTACTATCTTGTCGATATCAACTGCTGTAAGTCCGCTTGCATTTACTGTAGTGTTGATGCGGTTTAAGTCTGCACGGTCACCGCTCATGTAGTCGCTTCCGATCGTTACTTTAAGGGTATCCTGAAGCTTTACGCCTGCTCCGTTGTTGCCGTAGTCTACATATGTGGTTCTGTTCTTATCATAGTACTGTGCTGCCTTATCAAGTACTCCGTACTGCTCTTCCTTATTGATGGAAGACTTGTCACCGAGGAAGATTCCTGCTATTGCTCTGACTTTGGATGAGATCGTATCAGAGTTTGTATGGATCCTGGTATAGATCTCTCTGGTCTGGGGATCCATGGCATCTATCTGCTCCTGAGTCAGATGAGCGATCGCTTCATGTGCCTTGAGGCATTCGATCACTACTCCGCAGTCTCTGATGAATCCGTTAACGGACTTCTCGATCTTGCTCTGAGACTTGTTCATTGCCTCGCCGGAGAAGAGGCTGGAGTTCTTGTTGATCTCATAGATAACATTGTAGATATCTCTGGAATCGACGTTGGACTGCCCTTTGAATACTAATGCAGCGGCTTCAAGGCTTTTCATTATGTTGCCCTGATTGGATCCTGAATACCAGTCGCCTGAGCTTCCGATGAGTTCGGCTATCCTGACCTGCTTCTCTATGTCCGAATAGTTTTTGTTAGTGAGGATGGAATTGATCCCATCGGCTCTCATCTTGGCATATACGGCAAGTTTATCAAGTGTGGCGCCGTATGCTTTAAGTGTGGTGTAATTATCGGTATCTCTTTCGGTCTTGGCAAATCCTTTTATCAGTTCGTCTTCAAGATGCTCATTACCTTTCTCGATAACTTCCTTGATATCTGTCTTGGATTCATTGAATCCGAGTGCTCCTCCGATGAAGCCTTTGATCGCATCTCCGTAGAACTCGTTTCCGGGGGCGTTCTTGAGGAGCCCGCCGATCATGTTCTGGAATATCGGATACATGATGCTTTTGGCAGTTTCCAAATCTTCGTCCTTTACCTTGCCGTTCTCGTCCTTGTATCGGGAAGGGATAAATCTGGCATATACATCGACGTTGCCTTCGGAGAGCTTGGAGTAGTAGTCGAGGAGTTCGTTCATGCTCATGCTCTTAGTCGTTTCGGCGATCGCGTTTCTTATATCTTCTTCTTCAGCGCGTCTTGCTGCTTCTTCTGCTTCTTTTGCCGCGCGTCTTGCTGCTTCTTCTGCTTCTTTTGCCACGCGTTCTGCTTCTTCTGCTGCCAGCTTCTCCTGGAATTGTCTGCATGCTTCCTCATATTCGGCTGACCAAGCATCGTAGTTTTTCTTTTCGATCTCATATGTGTTATATGAAGACTCGGATACGACCTTGCCGTCCTTTACATTCTGGTTGGTGATGACTTTTCCGCCGTTATCAAGATATTCGATTATGGTTCTTCTTGACTTGGTTTCGGTAAGCTGTGTTTCAAGTACTTCTGTCTTTACGACGTGTGACTTGTATTCGGGTTCTTCTTTGTCGCTCTCGGTCTCTGCTACATAGCTCTCGAGAACTGCCTCGGCCTCTGCTACGATCGTCTCAGGCACTGCTGCGACCTCGGGCTCGGAA
>CAMVHB010000029.1 GCA_947167155.1 uncultured Lachnospiraceae bacterium
TTATCATTGAATATTTCATTGAAAATGAGGTCTATGACACATATACGATAAATCTGGCGCTGTTCGAGCATGACCAGCCCCTGCTGGGGGAGTGAAGACCAGCACAGACGTAGCGGGGCAGCTCGTGTCCTTCGGCCACTCGCTGTCGCGCTGTCGCGCTATGCATCTGTCCTCATATAAGCCCTTGCGTGAGCAAGCTCCCGCCGGGCTTAATGAGAACAGCTGCACCCCGCTCGTAGAAACGCGCAAAGTGTCGCTTCGCAGGCGACCTCATCAGATCAAAAAAAAATATACTTATCTCATAACAAAGAAATCAGCCGGATAATGGCAAGCAAAAGAAAGCGAGGTAAGTATTATGAAAAAGGGATTAACAGAGATCGTTTTTATACTGGACAGAAGCGGCTCAATGTCAGGGCTTGAAGGCGACACTATCGGAGGCTACAACTCCATGATAGAAAAGCAGAAGGGGGAGGAGGGAGACGCTTTGATCTCCACAGTCCTTTTTGATGACAAGATCGAGGTACTCCATGACAGACAGGAGCTTGAGAAGATAGAAAAGATCACAAACAAGGAGTATTTCGTCCGTGGCTGCACGGCGCTCCTTGACGCGGTAGGCGGGGCCATCCATCACATCAGCCATATTCAAAAGGAACTTCCGGATTCGGAGAGACCCGAAAAGACATTATTCATAATAACGACAGACGGCATGGAAAATGCGAGCAAAAAGTACTCCTACGGCAAGGTGAAGAAGATGGTGGAAAAGAGGAAGGAGAAGGATCATTGGGAGTTTGTTTTCCTCGGCGCGAACATTGACGCGGTGGAGGTGGCAGGAAAATTCGGCGTCGCCGAAAACAGGGCAGTAAGATATGAATGCGACAGTGCCGGTACCAAGCTCAATTTCAATATAATGTCAAAAATGGTGAGCTGCGCGAGAGCCTGCGGCAGCGCGAAGGCTATGGAAGAGGCGTTTGACAGTGATGATATGCTTGCCCCCATCCAGAATGATTACAGGAGACGCCACGGCGCATGAAGATTGTATTATAATATATGGCATATTTATCCTAATGGCGTCTTCAAAGGAGGTAAAAAATGGTTTCAACCACAACTCCCACGATAGAGGGGCATCGCATCATTGAATACAAACAGATCGTGTTTGGTGAGGTCATCACCGGGATCAATTTCATCAAGGATTTTGGCGCGGGCTTCAGAAATTTCTTTGGCGGAAGGTCCCAGGGTTATGAGGAAGAGCTCATCAACGCGAGAGGACAGGCGATCTACGAAATGGAGCAGAGGGCGATCTATATAGGCGCGAATGCGGTGGTTGGCGTGGACGTGGATTATGAGGTCCTCGGCGCAGACAACGGGATGATGATGGTAACGGCCTGCGGGACCGCAGTTGTAGTTGAGTAATATCTTCGGGAGCAAAAGGTTGAGTGCCATGAAAAAAAGAGCTGCCATCATGCTCCTTGGTTTCGTCTGCTGTCTCGCGGTCTCCTGCGGAAAGACGGGCGGAATGGAAAAGCCTGCGCTGCCGGGCGGAGCCGCATTATCTTCAAGTACGAACGGGACTTTTGCGGAAGCTTCTTCGAGCCGGCAGGCCGGGACGTCTCAAAAGCCCGAGACCCCTCAAAATCCGGGAAATCCACAAACCCCGGAAACATCACAGACATCTGCAATCAGCTCCGCTGAAGAGATCAAAGAAATCCCTTTTGAGAAGCGGGCGCTTTCATATGACGAGCGCACCCTTCCACTTGTAAAGGACATGATCGCTGTTTTTGAGAAAAAGGGGTCGAGGGGAAACGCTGAAATTGAAGCGCTTTTGGCAGAGCTTGTTGCGGCGGATCATGACATTGGGGAATTGTGGAAAAAGATAATGGACCACTGGGAGTATGTCTCTTCCGATCTTACGATAAATCAGGATGCCCTTCCCGATGGTCTTCCCAAAGATGATAGCCTCTGCATTCTGGTGCCCGGCTTCCAGCTGACACCGGAAGGAAAAATGCGCCCTGAACTTATAGAGCGTCTGAAGCTGGCGCTTCATTGCGCAGCGCAGTATCCAAAGGCGAGACTCCTTCTCACGGGAGGACCAACGAGCGTCTTCTACGGGGAAAACGCGGGAAAGGTAGGCCCCGCTGAAGCGGATGTCATGGAAGAATGGCTTATTTCAAACGGAGTCGATGCGTCAAGGATAATGAAAGAAAACAGATCCATGACTACATCTGAAAACGCGAAGCTTTCAGCAGATATTATAAAGAACGCATCTCCCCGGATCAAATCCCTCGCCATCGTATCGAGCGATTATCATATACCGACCGTGAGCCTTCTGTTCTATGCGCAGGCGGAAAGGATGTATTATGAAACGGGGGAGAGACCCTTTGAGATCATCTCAAATGCCGGCTGCAGCATTGACGAACAGATCGAAACCCTGACCGTCTTCATCCAGTCTGAATTTTTGAAAGAGGTCATGGGAGTTGAATGAAAAATCCGGATAAGGGGGATGTTTTTTTGTCACTTTTTTGCTTACGGTCTCACCAGTGCCAGGGGACCATGTTCTCCTGAAGGATAAAAATACTGTCCGAGGGCATATTCACGACCATTGTATGTATAGATCTCGTCTATCTGTATGGTGCCGGGGCCGTTAAAGGTGATAGCGCCGTTTTCAAATTTGCCGTGCCAGGTGGATGGGTCTTCGCTTGAGGTGTCGATTATCTCGCTGTTTCTAAGGTCAACTAAGGTATGGCGCTTCGCTTTTAATGTGACAAAGTCCTTTGTGCCTTCAAAGGTATAGGTAGATAGATCATAACTCTCCGAATCCATTGTATTTCCCGGATCGATATAGACAAGAGCCATCCAGCTTCCGGCCAGAGCGCTGAAATCTCCCTGCATCTCCTTTGCGGCCGGAGATCCATTGTGATAAACATCTTCCCAGAACCAAAGGAAATCAACGTACTCGGGAACCTCTGTCGTGCTGAGTGAAGAAAAGTCGCGCTGAGATGGCTTGGCGGAAGAAGCTTCAGCTGACGAAGTCCTCGCTGATGAGGCCTTTGATTCTGAAGTCTCCGCCGACAAGGCCTTTTCAGATGATGTCTTTGAACTTTCTTTGGCAGAAGAGGCTTTTTCAGAGCTCTTTGATGAAGCTATATCTGCGCTACTGATCGAAGCGGTGGCAGCAGGATCATTACCTTTTTTTGCAATGAGGTTTCTTCCAAATGGGGATACAAAGAAGAGTATCAATGCGACTGCGGCGCCTGCAGCAATAATAAGCCCGACGATAAGCCCTGTATTTGACTTCTTTTTCGGGGCAGGCTGTTGATACTGAGACCCCGGTCCGTATTGCTGCGGCATTGGACCATTTTGCGCTCCCGGAGGAACCTGAGTTCCCGGTCCATATTGCGGTCTCGGACCGTTTTGCGCTCCCCGGTTGATATTCTGTCCCGGAGGCACCTGAGACCCCGAACCATTTTGCGGTCCTTGATTTATATTCTGCCTGGGATTGATCCCTGTTCCCGGCTCCATCTGCTGTCCATTGTTGTTTTGCTGTCCTCCCTGTTCCACCGGGGTTCCGCATTCTTCACAAAACCTGCTGTCGTCGGAAAGCGGTGCCCCGCAGTTCGCGCAAAATCTTGCCATAGCTGCCTCCTTTTCCCGGATCATTTTTTGATCCGTAAAAAATGTGGGTCTTCAGTTGGATTTGAATTATAATATACAGTATATACATTCTCAAGGCGACAACTCCCTTATAAAATCGTTAGTATTTCGTTATTATCTTGTATTTATTTTGAGAGATTATTTTGGGGCAAGGGGACGTTTTCCTTGTCCGGATTAAAAAGTGACAAAAAAACCGTCCCCGTGTCAAAAAAGTGACAAAAGAATCGTCCCCGTGTCACTGGAGGAAGATAATGAGCAAAAATAATGAAGGCAAAAATATGGGACTCGATCAGGAGAAGCTGCTGTTGGTATTGAACAGTCTGTATTCAAAAACTCTTGACGGGATACCGGTTGTAAGCAAACCCCTTGAGCAGTTTGCAAATGACTATATCTACAAGAGCACCACAAGGCGGGGCGCCGCGAGAAAGCTCATAGATGCGCAGGTTGCAAAGTGCCTGACCTCGGGCGTTGTGACGGGCTTTGGAGGGATCATCACGTTGCCCGTCACGATCCCGGCAAATGTGGTGAGCGTGCTCTATATTGAAATGAGAATGGTCGCGGCAGTTGCCTATATCGGTGGTTATGATGTAGAGAGTGAGGAGACAAGGTCGCTCGTCTTTGCCTGTCTTTCCGATGTCAATGTCTCTCATGTTCTGGTGAAAAACAATGCGACAGCGGAGAAGAAGTTTGCGTATTCGATCGGGAAAAAGATACCGGAAAAGACTATCGTCGCGATAAATGAAAGGGTCGCGCTGAAGCTCCTTTCAAAGCTCGGCACAAAGGGCGCCGCGAATGTCGGAAAGATGATCCCGCTCTTCGGCGCGGGCCTCGGCGGCTTACTTGATCTTGCGGAGTCCAGGATGATCGGAGACAGGGCATACAGATGGTTCATAGAGAATGACTTTTCAGACAAAAGAAAAAGACCTTCGAAGAAGAGAAGGTCTTATAACGGGGTCATCGACACGTCATACAAAACCATCACGCCTTGACAGTCAGGGCATCATCAGAAAAGCCTTCACCCGTTTGTAAAAGTCCTTCGCTTCCATATAGAGGCTGTGGCCGAAATCCGGGTAGATATAAAGGCGGCTGTCCCGTATCTTTTCATGGAGATCATAGGAGCCCTCAACCCCCACGGTCTTATCGAGCTTCCCGCCGATCACAAGGGTGGGGCAGCTGATCCTTCCGACCATATCTCCCGCATCAAAATGATATGTTGCGGCAATATTTATGAATAGCCGCCGGTAGTTTTTCGGTTTTCCTATCAATCCAAAAAGAGGATAATATTTCCTGTGGGTTTTCAGAAAGCGATCGGAAAAGCTCTTCTCCGCAATGTCGATCATAAGCTCCCTGTGCCGCCCGGCCTTCGCAAGATCCGCCCATACTTTGAGATTGCGCCTTATCAGTTTGTTCGCGGCAGGCACGGTCACAGCGAGCACAAGCTTTTCCACAAGCCCGGGGTGGTCTATCGCGACATATTCCGCTATCATGCCGCCCTGTGATATGCCAAGGAACGAGGCTTTTTTGATCCCGAGCTTTTCCATCGCGTGCGCCTGGTCCCCTGCCATGTCGCGGATACTATAGCCGCGCGGCATTTTCTCCTTCCGGCTGAAAAGAAAAACTCTGTATTCATCAAAGAATACAGAGTATGTATGTGCAAGAAAAAGTGCCTTCCCCTTCATGGTAGTAAGGCCGTCCGAGATCCCGGGAAATATTATAAGGTTCTTTTTGCCGCTGCCGAAAGCCGCATAGTACATCTTTGTTCCGCCAAGGGAGACGACGCCGTTTTTTATTTTCCAGGCCATTTGGCTTTCTCCGCGAGTTCCCCTCCCTTTTTGACAATGGAGGAGGTCTTTTCGGCAAGCTTCTGCGGCGCACTCTCCAAAGCGTCCTTTCCTTTTTCAAGGGTTTCTGCCACGCTTTCAAAGACAGAGCCTATCTTGTCGGAGAGTGAGGATTTGTCATTGTCCTTGCTCTTGTTCAGACCCACGCGATCAAGAGCTCCTGTCACCTTGTTTCCAGCGCGCTCCGCCTTTTGGCTCGCGCCGTCAAGGAAGGACGAAACAGGATTGTCGATCGTCGCCTCAACCTCGGAATAAAGGATCTGTCCGCTCTTCTCAAGCTCCTTCAAAAGGTCGTTCGGCGTGCAGTTCGCGGGAAGGACGCCTATATCCACGCAGCCAGAATCCCTCAAAACCTCCGCCACAAAATGCGAGCAGAAATAACGGTCGTCATGCTGTTCCTCATTCGGAAGTGAGAGCAGCCTTTTTACAACAGCCGCCTGCGCGTAAGCGTAGCGCTCCTTCTCTGAGAGCATCTCATCGATCCTGTCCGAAAGCTTTTGATAGGCCTCATTTGAAACAGAGACAATGTACCGCGTCATCTCGCGGGGCCTTTTTTTCAAGGAGGTACGATATTCCTTTTTCATCCCCTTGAAATTGAAGCTGTAATAGAACTCGCTGTCTTCGGAAAGCCCGAGCGATGCGTGGGTGAAGCCTCCGTTGTCCACAAAATATGTCAGATGCGAAAAGAAGGTAAGGTCTCTCGAGAGGCATATTACAATTTTTTTGCCATCAGCCATAGTAATTCTTCCTATGCATTCTTTGCGGAGTACAGGAAGAGCTGTGTAGCGAGCTCCTTCGGGAAGAATGAAAGGATGTGCGAAAGCTTCTCGTAGTCAGGCTCATTCTTCGTTAAGAAATAATAGAGCGAACCTGCAAGCTTGTCGCTGCCCTGTTCCTTCTGCATCAGATAAAGCCTCTTTGCGACCTTTAAGGTTTCGCCATTAAGAAGCGTGGAAGCCTCGGGGTATTTGCTTTCAGGCCCGAGCTTCTCAAAAGCTTCCTTGACAAAGTCCTTCATATCCCAGATCTTTGTGTGATCGAGACCGAAGACATCAGCGGTGATCTCCGCGCCTCTTATGAAATAATCCTCTTTCGTGACTCCGCGGCCTCTTGCGTATTCACTGAACATTCTGAACATCCTGAAGCGGTCGGTCTTCTGCTTGCCCTTCTTCTTCTTGAGATTGAGGCCGATAGCTGCCTCGCCCTCCATGCAGCCCATTGAGAAATAATCCATTGCATTCTCAAATTCCTTCAGCCCTTCAGGCTTGAAGTAGTATGTGAAGCCCTTGAATTTTCCAAAGGTACGCATTGCGTCACGGTAACCCATCTCAATATTGTAGCGGATCTTCGCGGGATCGAAGGCGAGCACCGGGCCCGTATCCTCGCTTGGAGTGATATAGGTGGTGTAAGGTCTCTCAGCATAATTCTCATGCTGTGGCGTGATATGAAGATCGACTACTATGACATGCTGTGCACCCATACGGATCGCAAGGTCTATCGGAAGGTTGTCATGATAGCAGCCGTCGATGTAATAATCCCCGTCTATCTCATGAAGAGGGAAGATAGGGAAGACCGAGGCTGAAGCCGTGACATAATCCTTCATCTTTCCCTGCGGGATCTGATCCTTTGAGAGCATGAAGGGCTGCCTGTCCTTCATCCTGACTGTCACAAGACCGTAATCAATAGGAGAGTTTCTCATTTTGTCTTCTTCGATCCAGGTGTTGATGAAATTTGCAAACGGCGAATTGTCGACCGCTCCCGCGATCAGACGGTCGTCCGATGCACCTTTTTTTGCGCCAAAGCTGAAAAGGCTTGCTATCTTTTTTCCTACGGATGATCCTGTCTTTTCCGTAAGCATATCTGTCATCTTGAGACCGAGCCACATCTCCTCGGTCCTCTCGTAATTTCCGATGCACATCATGGCACCGTTTATCGAGCCTATGGAAGTTCCCGTTACTATATGGTACTCGATCCCGAGTTCCCGGAAGGCGCGCCAGGCGCCGAGCTCGTATGCGCCTCTTGTGCCGCCTCCGCTTAATACTACTGCTGTTTTCATATTATTCCCCTCTCAAGCTGTAAACGCGCGTGCTATCAGTCGGCCGCCGACTGCCAGAATATTTATCAGAACGACAAGTCCTATACCGATAAAAGAAAAGGCGGGGCTTACGATACCAAAAACGCCGATCGCCACCATTATCCCTCCGAATATCATGTCGGCCATGGAGCCGGGCGCCTGTACGCCAAGATCCGATGTCGTCATGGCCTGACGGTAGATGACCGCTCCGATGATATCGAATACGCCTTCAACCGCGAGCCAGATGAACAGAATGAGGAATACGATGCGGATCGCGTAAATGCCTGCCATGTCAACGCCGCTGAGTCCGGTCACGTCACTGAATATAATGAGAAGCCCGGCGCCGAAAGCGACGATGGCACCGATGAGGGTCCACTTTGTGGCAGTCCCGGTCTTCCTCCTCTTTCGCCATGTCAATATCTGCGAGAGACCGTAGACCAGGATCACGATACCGCATACATAGTAAAGTATCGCGGGGATGAAGAAGGAAATTATCCCAAAGACTATGATCGCGATACCCAGGATGAACATAAACAATCTTTTCATATCGAACCTCCATACCCTGAGCATTAAACGTTCCTATAAGTTGAAAGGATAATTGTTTTCCAAATTTCCGTCAAGATGGCTTAAATGCTGATTTTTGTCAGCATTTTGTCAGTCTATTCTGCTATCTTTAAAGCTATCCTTTTCAAAGCATTTTTTAAGGGAAAAACAATTAAGGAGGTAAAGAATGCAGGCAGTATTTTCGAAAGTCAAGCTCAGCGGAAAAAGCATTGCCGGGCTTGTGATTTTCGTACTGATCGCATCGGTCGCCCAGATGATGATCCCGACGCTTCTGGCGGGAATGATCGACACCGGTGTGTCCAGTAAGGATGAAAAGCTGATCATCAGCATCGCCATCGTTATGATCATCCTCTCCATAGTCGTGTTTATCACAAACGCGCTCTCGGCGAGGATTTCAGCGAAGGTGGCAACAAAATTCTCAGCTGATATCCGTGAAGCGATGTTCAGAAAGGTACAGGACTTCTCGGCGGCTGAGGTGGACAAGTTCGGGACTCCGTCCCTCATTACCAGAAGTACAACGGATGTTACGACCATCCAGACCTTCATGTCCATGGCGCTCCGTTTCGGGATCCTCGCGCCCATGATGACGGCGGTAGGTCTCATCCTGTCGATCGTTACGGCAGGAGAGCTTTCGATCCTTCTTGCGATCGCTATCCCCGTACTCGTGATCGTGGCAGCAGCGCTCATCGTTGTAGCAAGCCGCCATTCGATCAGACTTCGTGGCATCATCGACAAGATCAACCAGCTCTTCCTTGAGAACCTCGAGGGTGTCCGCGTCATCCGCGCCTTCAACAAGCAGCAGCATGAGGTCGACAGATTCGAGGTTACAAACGATGAATCCGCTACCGTGTCCAAAAAGCAGTTCCGTGCTTCGGGCGCTCTTATCCCCGTAGTTACAATGCTCTTTGGTATCACAAATGTGGTCCTCCTCGGTGTAGGTACCGGCTATGTAATGAATGCCGGAATGGAAGTCGGCGTGCTCATCGCAGCTACGCAGTACATCAATATCATCCTTCTCGGGATAATAATGGTGACCTATGTTGTCAGCCTCTTCCCCGAAGCCTTTGCCTGCTTCAAGCGTATAGGCGAGGTCTTTGAGACGGAGACCACCATCAAGGATCCCGAAAAGCCCGTCGAAAAGGGCACCTGCAAAGGTACTGTGGAATTCAGGGATGTCACATTCTCTTATCCCGGAGCTGATGAGCCTGTAGTCAAGGACATCAATTTCGTTTCAAAGCCCGGCGAGATGACAGCTATCATCGGACGCACAGGCTGCGGAAAGTCAAGCGTTGTGAAGCTTATCCCGAGACTCTATGATACCCTGTTTGGCGAGGTTCTCGTGGACGGCGTCAATGTAAAGGATTACAAGCTTTCTGACCTTCGTGACCTCATCGGTTACGTTCCGCAGAAGAACGTCCTTTTCACCGGCGATATCGCAAGCAATCTGAACTTCGGAAAGGAAGACGGAAGCGAGAAGGACTGGGAGGAAGCTGTACGTGTCGCCTGCGCGAAGGAATTCGTGGAGAAGAAGGATGGCGTTTATCATTCTGCCATCGCTCAGGGCGGTACGAACCTTTCCGGCGGCCAGCGTCAGCGTATGGCGATCGCCCGTGCTATCATGAAGAAGCCCGAGGTTTATATCTTCGACGACAGCTTCTCAGCTCTTGATATGAAGACAGACAAGGAACTTCGCGCCAACCTGAAGGCGGCGATGGGAAATGACGCTACAATGATAGTCGTCGCCCAGCGTGTCGGCACGATCATTGATGCCACAAGGATCATAGTCCTTGACAACGGCAAGGCTGTCGGCATCGGAACCCACAAGGAACTTCTGAAGAACTGCCAGCTCTACAGAGAGATCGCGGAGATACAGCTTGGAAAGGAGGTAGTGGAAAATGAAATCAGGAGCGCTTAGTCGTCTTGCCCCCTACCTTGGAAAATTCAAAGGGCGTCTTACTCTTGCTATTATTACCGCAATAATAGGAACTATTTTCACCATACTCACACCCCGTATCATGGGTTATGCAACTACCATCCTCTTTGAAGGCGTCAAGGACAAGAAATGGCTTGATGCAGGTGCACCCGCCTTCACGCTGGGAGGATTTGCAGTCAACAAGGTTTATGCTATTATCCTCGTTCTTCTTGCAACCCTCATCCTTACGCTTCTCGCGTGGGTATTCTCGATGATAGCGAACGCAACGCTTGCGGCTGTCAGCGCCGGCGTTGTCAAGCAGCTTCGTAAGGACATCCAGGCAAAGATGCACAGGATGAAGCTTGATTATTATGATACAAGGACAAACGGTGAGATCCTGTCAGTCATCACAAATGATGTCAATGCCGTAAACCTGCTTCTTGGTCAGTGCTTCTATCAGATCATCACGCAGATCATCACGGCAGTCGGGATCCTCATCATGCTCTTCTCGATCAATCTGTGGCTTGCGCTCATCGCGGTCGCTGTTGTGCCGTTGACTCTTCTTGCAGCCGGCGGAGTTATGAAGGCAAGTTCCATAAACTTCAGCAAGCAGCAGGATCTTCTCGGAGATCTGAACGGCTACGTTGAGGAAAGCTACAACGGACAGAATGTCATCACTTCATTCAATTATCAGGAAAGGGCGAAGTCAAAGTTCACGAAGATGAATGAGGAGCTTCGCGATAAGTCCTTCAAGGCTGAAGCGAACGCCGGATATGTCCTTCCCATCACCCAGATGGTCAACGGCATCGGAGTTGCGATCTCTGCACTTGTCGGATGTATACTTGCTCTTCGCGGCATCATACCTATAGGTAATGTTCAGGCTGCTCTCCAGTATACAGAAAACTTCCAGCAGCCCTTCACAAGCTTTGCCGAAATGGCAGGCCAGATCTCTTCAGCTTCTGCAGCAACAAAGAGGATATTTGAGCTTCTTGATGCGGAAGAAGAGATACCTGATCCCGCAGACGGCAAGGTTCCTACAAAGACAGACGGAAGTGTGGATTTCAAGCACGTACAGTTTGGTTATGTTCCCGGAAAGCTCCTTATGACGGACGTGAATGTCCATGTTGAGCCCGGTCAGAAGATCGCTATCGTCGGACCTACCGGTGCCGGAAAGACGACTCTCATCAACCTTCTCATGCGCTTCTATGAGATCAACGGCGGCGAGATCTGGGTTGACGGCGTGAACTCAAAGGAGATGACGAGGGCAGAGCTTCGCAAGCACTTTGGAATGGTCCTTCAGGACACATGGCTCTTTGAGGGAACCATCAAGGACAACCTCAAATACAGCACCAGCCGTGAGGTCACGGATGAAGAGATCGAGGAGGCAACGAAGTCAGTCTGCGCAGATACGTTCATCCATACAATGCCCGGCGGCTACAACATGATGCTCAGCAAGGGCGCTGAGAACATCTCACAAGGTCAGAGGCAGCTGCTTACGATAGCGCGAGCCATCATAGCAGATCCTGAGATAATGATCCTCGATGAGGCAACGAGTAATGTTGATGCCCATACCGAGCAGATCATCCAGAAGGCTATGGCGACCCTTATGAAGGGGCGTACGAGCTTCGTTATCGCGCACCGTCTTTCCACCATCAGGGATGCTGCCGTGATCCTCTATATGGAAAACGGCGACATCAAGGAGGTCGGCGACCATGATACCTTGATGAAGCTGAACGGAAAGTACGCAACGCTTTACAATTCACAGTTCGGCTAAAAGCAAGTACATATTCAACTCCCATGATCATTCCCGGGGCTCCTGTATGGAGTTCCGGGGATTTCTTTTTGTCAATTATTTGTCAGATGCAAGTGATAAAGTAATAATTTGTAGTATTTGTTTGTTTGAAAGGATCTGACATGGAAAAGAAAAACAGAGTAAGCTTTCTTAAATTCCTGATCTTCGAGCTTGTGACAATGATCATACTCGTGCTGATCTCGAAGCTCCTTGAATTGATTGCCGGAGGGCTGCTCTACACCACGGGACACAAAGCACTGACGAGCGGGGATATTCCCTTCCTCTTTACCTGCTGGCAGGGCTGGGTCATCATTATCATAAGCTTCTTCGTGCTTTTGTTTTATACATTATTTGATGTAAACGCTGTCATCATAATGTCTGACAACGAGCTGAATAACAAGGGAAAGTCCATGTGGGCTGTCATCAAGGAGGCCTTTGCTTCCATCAGATTCTTCGGTCATCCCACCGGGGTCTTCCTCGTTATTTATATTTCCCTCCTGGCGCCTCTCTGCGGAGCGGGAGCAGGTATCAGCCTGACTGAGGGCTTTGCGATGCCGGATTTCATAATGCTGGTCATCAGAAAGAACATCCTCATCTATATCTTCTATATCATAGGTATGATCGCCCTTCTCATCTTTGGTATCGTTCATACTTTCATCTTCCATGTTATCGTTCTTGAAAAGAAGAAATCAAAGGATGCCTTCCCGAAGGCGCTGAATCTTTTCAAGCACAATGTGGGACCCTTCCTTGGAAATTATATTCTCATAATCCTCAAGATAGCATTGATCCTGGCAATCGTATTTGTGTGCGCCTTCATCATACCCTTCGCTATCATCAGCGCAACAGGGAACGGGACGGACGTGGCCCATTATTTCTATATAGCATTCTCGGTAGCGGGGCTTGTTGCGGTCTCGGTTGCTTATATGCTGATCAAGCCCATATTTATTCTGGATGTCACAAAGCTTTACAGAAGGTTCAATACAAAAGAGGAGATGGGTCCTGAAGCTTCAAAGGAAGAGGTAAAGCGTGCCGTTGCTGCCCTTCCCACTGTCAAAGTTACACCCGGAAAGGGCTTCTGGATCGTTATGGCCATCGCCCTTGGAGTTGTATTTATAATAAGCGGACCAATGACCCCCTATTTCGACAAGCTCTTCACAAGGCAGGCCAGCACAAAGGTGATCGCGCACAGAGGCGCCGGTGATCTCGCGCCGGAGAACAGCGTGGAATCGATACGCTACGCGAAGGAGACCCTCGGGGCAGCAGGTTCTGAGATAGACGTACAGAGGACAGAGGACGGAAAATATGTCATCAATCATGATGCTACATTCAAGCGTACCTGCGGAGTAGACACGACGCCTGCTGATGAGACGCTTGCCGAGGCGAAGGAGTTCAAGATCAGAAATGATGCCCAGATCGGCGGAGCGCCCGGAACAGTTGCCTCGCTTGAAGACATTTATGACGAAGCAAAGAAGTGCGGCGCTATCATCCTCGTAGAGCTGAAAGGCGTGAGCGCTGATGACAAGATGGCTGAAGATGCATATCAGATGGCAAAGGAAAAGGGAGTTCTCGATCAGTGTGTCTTTTTCTCGCTCAAATATGATATACTTGATAAACTTGAAACAAATCATCCGGACGCGAAGACTTCATATTGCTGCTTCGTTCTTGAAGGTGATTTCTCAAGTCTGAATGTCGATATACTCGGTCTTGAAGAGCAGATAGCGACACCTGAGAACATCTCAAAGACTCTTGATGCCGGAAAGGAAGTTGCGGTCTGGACCTGCAACAGCCTGAACTCCATCATGAAATTTGCTTCCTATGACGTTTCATATGTGATCACGGACAATGTCAAGATGGCTGCGGATTATATCAAGTTTATGGGTAGTGATTCAGAGGCTGTTACTGTACTCAGGGGTCTGTGCTCACTCTTGAATCTGTTGTGATAGTTTCTTTGATATATCGTTCTGAATGATAATGAGAGCGGAGGCGTGAGGTTTTGGAAAAGAAACTGAGGCGAAATGAAGATCTTCTGATGATGTCAGGCTGGGGAGCCATACTTATGGCTCTGTTTCCGGTGGTCGACATTATCATTACTGTTTTTCTCAGACCCAAGGATTATGAGGCAGAAATTCTCAGGGCCGGCGTTGGACTTGAATTCAAGGTCGTTATCTTTGTTTTTATACTTGGGATCATGGTAGTGCGGCTCATATTCTTCGTACTTGCGGGGAGAGCTGCCATCGGAGTTTCGAAAAGGGAGAAGAAGTCAGCGTTTTGTCTTGTATTTTCCATCATACTCCTTTTTACCACTGTCATTTCCGTCTACATGGATGTATATGGATTCGGATCGTATTCAACCGACATTTCAGAGGCTGTGGTCTATCTGATCCTTGACGTTATGACATTGTTCATAATACTTGAGATGATGGTTTCACTCTGCAGGATCCGTTCACTCAGGAAAAAGCTGAATATGGAGTATTGATATGCAGGAAGATTTTCATTATTACGCAACCTACTGCGCAGGTCTGATAGCGGGCTACTCTCACGAGGAGAGCCTTGTGATCGCCTTCAGTGACAACTTCGCTGATTGCTGCACGAAGACCTTCCTTACCGGGATCAAGGGACCGGTAGTTGCAGCAACCACACAGTCGGCAATGGAGATGTCGAATGCGCCCACCGATTTCATAGGTCTCCAGCAGATCACCAGTATCTGGTCTGCCTTCCATTTCCTCCCGGGGGATCTTTACAGCAAGGTCAAGGGCGCGAAGCCCTACAGGGACAAATATCATCTGATATGCAAGCCGAACAGCGACCTTTCGGTAAAGACCGCAAAGCTCGCGAAGGGAAAGAGCCTTGAGGCCATTGGGCTTGCCATGCATGTGGTTTCAGATACATGGGCTCACCAGAACTTTGCAGGCACCCCCTCACTTGTCATCAACAATATGTCAGACTATATCTATGAGGTCTTTCCCGACGGAAGAGAGGAGAAGCTTGTTTTCTGGAAGAATCCCGGAAAGCCTGAGGATGTGGATAAGGGGAATTATATCAATTCCATCTTCAGTCCCTCCGAGAACTCGATCTTCAATCTGGGACACGGAAGAGCCGGACATATCCCGGATTACAGCTTCATAAAGTACCGTTACATGCCGGCCTGGGGAAAATACGAGGAGGTATTTAAGGACAATCCTTCAGATTACATGAGCGCATTCACCCAGCTTGTTTATGCCTTGAAATATTACAGGGGCGACTACACTGATTTCCAAAAGGACACCTATGAGACTGAGGCTGTAAAAAAATATGAGTCAGAGATCAGAGGCATCTTTGAAAAGAGGCAGCTTTTCTCAAACGAAGACTGGAAGAAATTTGCGAAAGACCACTTCGGTACCGATCTTCCGGATTTTGATATGAAAAAATACGACGGCGAATACGAGAAGGCAGAGGGAGATGCGAAGAAGGATACGGTTCTCGGACGGTTCTTCACGGCGGCGATAGCCCAGAAGACCATGGTGGTCCATGAGATATTTGCCTCCGGAAACAAGCTTGCAGGCTATTCCGCGATACCGAAGAAGGTCAACAGGAAGGGCATCATCGTTGATCAGGAATCGATCAGGGAAGAGGAAGAGAACAAGATCTTTGTTTCTGACAGTGAGGTGCGCAAATGACATTAATGAGAAGGATCGTCAATATAATAATAGGCCTCGGGACCATAGCCTTCGCCTTCCTTATCATGTTCCTCGGCAGGGACGGGCTTCTGGTGGTGATGGCCATCTTTGAGATCGGGCTTTTGGTCTACGGGATCTATCTGTTGTTCTATTATTTTATAATGGCCCGGCATATGGTGGGAGGTCAGCTGATGCTGTTCCTGGGACTCTTTGTTCTCGGGCTCTCCACCGTGATACTGAAGGTCACCCAGGTTCCGGAGAGAGGACTCGCGATCATAGTGGCATTTGCACTGCTTTTGGCCGGTGGTCTTGATATAGTCCGCTCCTTCGAGATCAAGACCAGGGGTTCCCAGACCTCCTGGCGCTTCACTCTTGTTTCCGGCATCATAGAAGCGATACTCTCATTGCTTTCCCTCATCATCGGATTGATAAATCCGGCTTTTACAGCTATTATGCTCGGGCTGTCATTCCTGTATTCCGGTGTTTCAAGGGTCGTAGCAGCCTTCCGCCGCTACAACTGGATGAGGGTCATCAAGCGCTTCAAGGTGCAGCTGCCCAATGCAAAGGCGTGAGATGAAGGCGGTCAAAGACAAGAGATTTTTATTGAACATTCCCGTTATCTTCTTGATGGCGGGAATGTTTTTCGTACTGCTTTTCATGGTCTCCCGGTATCAGGAACAGGCGAAGAGCTCCGTAAGCTTCTTTGTCACGGGCTGTCTCATGACGATGGCTGGGACCCTGGTGCTGTCCATATGCTTCGGAAGCGGAAGCATGGAAAAGAACAGAAAAAGGAACATGATATATCAGATCCTGATGCTCTTGACATATTTGGGAGTCTTCTTCGCAGGCATTTGCTTTCTTTATCTTCATATACCGGGGAAGCTCAGCGTCGCTGCCCTTTTCTATTCCCTTGAGGGTGTCACGACAGCAGTCCTCGTCTTCTTTCTTTTAGTTTATGACCAGACCTACTTTGATATTCAAAAAAAAGCAGGGAAGGTTCTTTTGACGATAATGTTTGTCATCACCCTCGCCGATATTGCCATTATTCTTTCAAACAATTTCGGCTGGTTTTTCTTAAAGCCCATGGGTAATGACTATTTCGAATATACCCCTCTCGGGATAGGAGTCTGGATCACGATTGTCCTGTGCCTTACCCTATATACCGTGCTTTCCTTTTTCTGCGTGAAGGACAAAAGGACAAGGTTCTTCCTCATCCTGAACAAGACAGGCCCCACGCTCTGGGTAATCTTTGAAGTGCTTGCATACTACGGTATGGAGACGTCCTTTGGCTTTCTTTCAAATTTTTCCACCTTCCTGACACTCCTCCTCATGTTCTGCTATGTTTATATTGAGGACAACAGGAAAATTGCGGCGCAGGAAAGGGAGCTCTCATCCCTTCGGCTGAATTCCCTGAGGGCGCAGATCAATCCGCATTTCATTTACAATACCCTCGGTACTATAGCGGATATGTGCAATACCGATCCGAAGGAAGCGGAGGAGATGATATATGACTTTTCGGATTATCTTCGGGACAATTTCTCAGACGTTGAAAGACAGAGCGTGCACAGCTTTTCGGAAGAGCTGGAGCATGTAAAACATTATCTTTCGATAGAACAGAAGAGGTTTCCCAATATTGAGATAAAGTATGATATAAAAGCGCTTGAATTTATGATCCCCGCAATGACGCTGCAGCCTGTGATCGAAAACTCGATCAAGCACGGGATCTGCGCGAGGAGAAAGAGTAAGGGCACTATTCTGATCTCGTCGGAGGAAAGAGAAAATGACTTTCTCGTGAGAATTGAGGATGACGGAGTAGGCTTTGATACGAAGGCAAAGCCGGCGTATGAGGAAGATGAAAATGTCCGTCATCACGGTATCGGTCTTCAGAATACAAAAAAGCGGCTTGAAATGATCTCAAGCGGAAGTCTTTTGATAGAAAGTATTCCGGGTAAGGGCACAAAGTGCTATATTATCCTTCCGAAGGAAGTGGAAAAGAAAGGAAAACAGTAATGGTAGCTTTGCTTGTGGATGACGAAAAGAGGCTTTTGAATTCGCTGTCAAATGCGCTGCTGACTGTGCCTGAGATATCTGAGACGGTTTCCTTTGATGACGAGATAGACGCGCTTGAATATGCGAGAGACAACAGGATCGACGTAGCCTTTCTTGATATCAAGCTTCACGAGATGGACGGGCTCACTCTTGCAAAGAGGCTTTTGGAGCTTCAGCCGTCGGTTTCGGTAGTTTTTTGTACCGGCTATGAAAGCTATGCTCTTGATGCCATAAAGATGCATATCGATGCAGGCTATCTCATGAAGCCTGTGAGGTCGAAGGATGTGCAGGAGGAGATCAAGCATATTATTGCAAAGAATTCAAAGAAGAAACTCATCGCGTCCTGCTTTGGTGAATTTGAGATCTTTTTTGAAGGAAAGCCCGTGGTCTTTTCGAGAAGAAGGGCAAAGGAACTTCTCGCCTTTCTCATCGACAGGAGAGGGCAGATAGTTTCTGTCTCAAGGCTTTCCACGGAGCTTCTCAATGAGGATTCGGATCCCATAAAAGGGAAAAATATAATATACCAAGCGATCAAAAGCCTGAAGACTTCACTTGAAAGCCTTGGAGCAGGTGATATCGTGCTTACGAGCGGAGGGGGGTACTGTGTGGATCGCTCCAGGATAGACTGTGATTACTACCGCGCCCTTGACGGGGACGACTCCGCCATCAAGGCCTTTGACGGAAGATATATGGAACAGTATCCCTGGGCAGAGGAGACGCTCGGCTACCTCACGAGGACTTTGAAGCAGGAATGAAAAGGCGCCGTGCTTTTGACAGCACGGCGTCTTTTTTGTACACAAAAGAACAATCAAAAACCTCTATTTTTTTACGGCATCAGCCGAAATAATAAGTGAAAGGCAGATCACAGAAAGGAGTTGGTGATATGGAAAACCTTTCATTCAAGGATTGAGGCGGGCCTGCGCAGTCAGCGGTCCCGCCTCTTTCGAGTTTCAGGAGAGATCACATTTTTCCCTTCATTATCTTTTTGTCTTCATACATCAGCTCGTCAGCCTTCTTGAATACATCAGAGACAGTCTTGTCTGTATTCTTGTCATAGACCCCGATACCAATAGATGCAGATATCCGCTCCCAGGGATGGAGCTTTTCCTCGTCAAGGAGAGCCGTAAGGGCGTCCTTGAACTGATCCTTCAATTCCTCGCGATGTTCATAATCGTGATTCTTCAGTATCGCCACAAATTCATCTCCGCCGACCCTGAATACCGGAGAATGCTTGAATATGGAGCAGACGACGGTGCAGAGCTTGATTATCGAGATGTTGCCCTTGTCATGACCGAAGGTGTCATTGATATGCTTAAGGTCATTTAAGTCAACCATAGCGATCCCAAATTCAAGATCTCCTTCCTCAAGGGATTTTTCAAGCTGCGCGATCTCCTTGTCATAGGCTGTCTTGTTCCTGATCCCGGTGAGGGCGTCCTTGTTTGCGAGGACAGCCATCTCCTCAGCCTGGAAGCGGGAGGCGGAGAGGGCGTTCTTTGTCCTGATGAGACGCTCCACCATCTCGTTCAGGCGGGTTGCGGTATCGCTGATCTCATCATTTCCTGTTATCGTCGCCCTGTGGTCAAGGTCGCCGTCAGAGATGCGCTTCATGTCTGCTCCGAGAACCTCGATCGGTGCGGTGATGGTCTTTACTGTACGCCGTGCAAGGATGAGGATTATCAATACTATAGCAACAGCTGCAATGACGAAGATCAGGATCGCTATATTGATCGAGTTTCTTGTGGCGCTTGTGCTGTCAGTGATCATCGTCTTCGGAACATGGGCGCAGAGTTTCCAGCCGGTGGTGTTGATGGTGGAGTAAGCGTATATGACATCCTTTGTATTGATGATCCCGCTGTCTTCCGAAAGCATTGTTTCTTTTTGCCCGGTGGAAAGACCGGTCACTGCTTCCGCGGACTCGCCGGTGTCCTCGGGGGAGATGACCTCGCCCTTTTCATCTATCGTAAAGGAGTAGGCTCCATCCCCTATATCCATCGCGATGATCTCGTCGTAGAGGCCTGTGATGTCAAAGTCGGCGGCGCAGACCCCGGCGAAATTCCCGTTTGCGTCATGAAAGGCCTTTCCTATGGTGATAGTAAGCCCGCGTCCCATGGAATCTATATAAAGGTCCGTGAGGAAGATCTCATCTGTCTGCCGCCCCATCTTGTACCATTCCGATTCAAAATAATCATAAGTCGATTTCTCTCCCGGAGGCGTCGCAGAAAGATAGGAGTATTTGTCATATGAAACGAGAAGACCGGTTTCGGTCCCAAGATATGAGGTAGAGATGAGCCCGTCATTTTTCTTGACTATCGGCGCGAGTACTTTCTCAAGATTGCTGAAGAAAAGGTTGTCGGCTTTGATGGCGGGATCTGTAGTGTTGTAGTCTTCAGTCCGAAGATCTATGACCATCGCAAATTCTCCTCTGGGAGTCGTTGCCCTCGAAAAATCGAGCTCACGGCCGGTCGAGATGAGAAAGTCCCGATTTTTGTACATGTCCGTGATGTAGTCGCAGATGAAATCTATATAAGAGGAATAATGCTGAAATTTCGCGTCAGCGACCTCGGCCTTGCTCTCCACGAGATTTTCAAGATTTCCCTCAAGCTGTGTCGAAAGTGCCTTCTCGCTTTCGTTTGCCATTCTCATCATGCAGATGAGGCTGATGAGGGTTGCCGCTGCTATGGCGCTTATGGCGGGGATGAGCATCATCCGAAGCATCCTGTTTCTGATGGGTACTCTCTTTTTTTCCATGAGATCCTCCGCAAAAAGTAATGGTAAAGACGACTGAAAAGAATGCTATAATGCGTAATTATACCCTATTTCAAAAGCTGTGCATTATTTATTGAAAAAACTTTTGTTAATGTAACATCTGTGTAATGGTTATGTAATGCCTGTGTAATGCGGGGAGGGAGATTTTGATGGACGGACGTTTTTCAAGGACAGAACGCCTTCTCGGGAGAGATAATATAGAAAAGTTAAGTAATGCGCGTGTTGCGTTATTCGGCTTAGGCGGGGTCGGCGGCTATGTGGCGGAAGCCCTGGCAAGGAGCGGGATTGGGCATTTCGTGCTCATTGATGATGACAGCGTCGCGCTTTCGAATCTGAACCGGCAGATCATAGCGCTCGAAAGCACCCTGGGGCGCGACAAGGTAGAGGTAATGAAGGAGAGGATTCTCTCGATAAATCCCGATGCAGTGGTCGATGCGAAGAAATGCTTTTTTCTTCCGGAGAACGCCTCTGAATTTGATTTCAAGAGCTATTCCTATGTAGTCGATGCCGTAGATACAGTCACAGCGAAGCTTTCGATCATTGAGGAAGCAAAGAAGGCAGGGGTTCCCGTCATAAGCTCAATGGGCACCGGAAACAAGCTCGATCCCACAAGGCTTGAAGTCGCGGACATATACGAAACCTCGATCTGTCCGCTTGCAAGGGTGATGAGGAGAGAGTGCAAAAAGAGGGGGATAGAGAGCCTGAAAGTGGTATATTCAAAGGAGGAGCCGATCAGGGCTTCATACGGATCCCCGTCTAACGACGAGCAGAAGGAACTTTCAGAACATGACAAAAAACGGCGCTCGATCCCCGGAAGTACAGCCTTTGTGCCGCCCGCAGCGGGACTCATAATAGCGAGTGAGGTTGTAAAAGATA
>CAMVHB010000030.1 GCA_947167155.1 uncultured Lachnospiraceae bacterium
GGATCTGAAGCTCGTGATCCCAGAGAGTCATATCAAGATCCAGAAATATCAGAGAACGTTCAGTCATCAGAGCAGTTCTCTTCTTTGCTTAATATAGTCCTCGATCAATTCCTTTGTTTTTTCGAGTCCAAGCTTTGAGGAGTTGATCGAAAGGTCATAGAGTCTCGAGTCGCCCCATTTCGCAGTAGAATAATAATTATGATAAGCCCTTCTCTTCCTGTTCTGCTCCTTTACGGTTTGCTCTGCCTCTTTCTTGTCGAGCTGGTATATTTTCATTATCCTCTCGACCTTCTTGTCGTGATCCGCAAGTATGAAGATGGGGATGAGGCATTTGAATTCCTTGAGGACAGTCTCCGCACAGCGTCCGACGATCACGAAGGATTCTCCCGCTGCTGCTTTTTCCTTAAGATAATTAAACTGCATGATCGCAAGGTTCTGCTCCGGGGAAGAGGAATAGCCCCTGACGGAGATGTTTATCGGAAAGCGGGGGAGTTCATCATATTTCTCAAGCATCTTTGCATCGGAAAGCTCCTTTTCCTCAGCTATGACACGCATCAGGTTGTAGTCATAGATAGGGAGGCTTAAGTCTTTTGCGATCATTTCCGCGATCTCGTGACCGCCCGAGCCGAATTCCCTTCCGATTGAGATGATGAGCTGTTTTCGTTCAGACATGTTGCACCTTCTTTCTTAAATGTGATTTAATTTTGAGGCTCGATTATTTCTTCATTTGTGAGAAAACCGAGTATTATCATCGAATAGGATCTTGATCCCAGAACCTTCACAGATTGAGCGTGTCCGGCCTCAGGTACAAAGTGAATGTATGAGGCGCCGTCGCAGGCTTTTGCAAGCTTTTCACTCATTTCCGGAGGGATGAGATCATCCGCTTCCCCGTGGATGAAACAGATAGGCACTGTGCTCTTGTCTATTGAATCGACAGGGGAGGTGTCCTTCATATCAAAGCCATTGATGAGAGAGCACCACATATTTACGAGGGGAAGCATGAAGCCCTGGTGATTTTTGTCGGCACCGTTCTTCATCAGATCATAAAGATTTGTGAAGGAGCAGTCCGAGATTACGAATTTCACATCAGGCCTTTTTACAAGGCTTGAGAGGCTTGTGGAGGCTCCCATCGATTCTCCGTGAAGCCCGAGAATGATATCATTCCCATATCTTTCGTAAGTATCCTTTATCAGGAAGTTGAGATCCTCGCCCTCGTAATTTCCTATCGTGCAGACTGTTTTCTGGTTTTCGCCATGACCTCTCAAGTCATATATTATGCAGTTGAAATTGAGTGAGGCATAAGCATCCACATACTTGACGGCACCATAACGGTTTGAATTGAAGCCGTGGGAGATGATCACAAAACGATCAGATTCCACGGGGCTTTTTACAAGAGTGCAGTGAAGAACGTAACCATCCTTGCCCTCTACTTCATAGGACTCCTTTTCATAGGAGTCAAAGTTCCCCCAAAGCCCGTTTTCCTTTTCCCATGCTTCCTCCTCTGAAAGTGAAAGGCCTTTGGGGTGGCAGATCGAATAAGCTGTTGAAATTGGAAGGATCACCAGGAAAAGGGTAAGTACAAAGGCGATCGCAAGGGGTATTATTATCTTCAAGAGTCTTCTCATCATTTCTTTCTCGGCGCCTTGACCTTCTGCTGCTCAAAGAAGTGTTCGACAGCCTTTACAAGCTGGTAGGGGTTCATGGATTTCAGGAGATACCCGGCAGGGCGCATTTCAAGTACCTTGTTTACACTGTCCCTGTCACTCTTTCCGGTAAGGAAGATAACGGGGATGTTCGCGAGATTCGAATCGGACCTCATCATTTCAAGGACCATGGGACCATCACAGACAGGCATTACATAATCAAGCAGTACAAGGTCCGGAGTGTGGGTACCGAGGTAGGTGATGGCATTCATTCCGGAATTCACCATAACGACCTGATATTTTCCCGAAAGCCAGTCGTGAACCGATCGAAGATAGGTTCCGTCATCATCCACGACAAGGACCTGCTTTTTTCTGTCAGCGTCCACCACGGTCTCTTCAAGTGCGCTCAAAAGATCCTTGACATTCAAGGGGCGCTCTAAAGCCTTTCTCACATAGTTATCCGGGACATAACGGCAGAAGGTGCTGATCTCATCCGGCGAACCGATGAGGTAAAGCTCCTTTTCATCCTCGATGACCATGTCCTTTAGGAAAACAATGGCTTCCTTTGTCTCTTCAACGAAATCCCCGAGATAGAAGATGAAGATATCAGCTTCCTTACGAAGATCCTGAAGACTCTCCACCTCCGGCAGGGAGTCGATCACGGTGTATCCGTTTTTTACGAGGTTGTTCCTGATGTTGTTTACCAGGAAGAGGGAGCCCTTTGATATTAGGACTAATGTGTTGTCGGTTTTCTTATCCACTTTGCTTACTGCCCCTGAACATTGCTTCTATTCCATCATGATCTACATTTGAGAGAAGAAGGGTCAATTTGTTGAAACGCTCTTCCTCCTCCTCAGGTATGCGGTAGCCCTGAAGCTCCGCCATTACATTGTCGGCCCCGTCGTAGTCAAAGGCCAGCACACTTTCATATATTGCCTGATAGGCTTCCTCCAGCATTTCAACGGTGATATCCTTCTTTGTGGAAGGGTCCTCCTTCGGGACAGCCTTCTCAATAGCGGCCGCGAGCCTCTTGTATTCATTCAGGAGACGGGGTGTCTTTCTGATGATCTCTTCGGTACGAAGAGTATCCCCGCATTTTTCAAGATAGGCTGCATGGCGGGAGAGGGTCTTGGCACCGGCCAGCCGGGCAGTGCTCTTCAAAGAATGTACCCTGATGGTATAGTCCTTGTAATCCTCCTCTTCAAGATCCTTTTTGATGACATTGATCTTGTCGGCTGCAGTCAAGGAAAATTCCATCAGAACCTTCTCATAGGTCTCATTTCCTCCGCAGGAGGTGACTCCATCAGCCACATCAATATCGGGAATGGTAAGGAGCGACTTAAGGAAGGGAGAGAGGGCATCAACCCCTATCAGGTCATCGTCCTCTTCATTTATCATTATCACCTTCCCGGGAGGAAGAAGCTCTTTGATAAGAGATTCAAGTGCCGCCGGATCTATGGGCTTTGGAATATAACCGTCAAAGCCGTCCTCAAGGAACTTTTCCCTGCTTCCCGCTACAGCATTGGCGGTAAGGGCGATGATAGGGGTCTTTTCATTCGGATTTCCCGGCGGAAGCGCATGTATACGCCGCATAGCCTCAGTTCCATCCATAACAGGCATACGATGATCCATGAAGATAATGTCATACTTCTTTTCCTGACATAGCTTGATCGCTTCATGCCCGGAAAGAGCAGTGTCTATATTGATCTTCGTTCGCTTCAAGAGATTCTTCGCGACGGAGAGGTTCACATCCATATCGTCTGTAATGAGAATAATGGCATCCGGAGCGTGGAAGCTTTCTTTAAGAACCCGATCTGCTATGCCCTTTTTACGAGTCTCTTTCATATATGAGCCGATCGGCTCAAAGGAAAAGACCTTCTGCCGGATGATGAATGAGAAATCAGAGCCCTTTTTGTACTCGCTCTTCACATTGAGCTTTGAGCCCATGATGTTCAAAAGGTTCTTTGAGATCGACATCCCAAGCCCCGTACCGTCAATACGGTTCTTGTTGCTGTCGTCTATCTGTTCAAAGGGAGAGAAGAGCTTTTCCATATCCTCTTCCTTGATGCCGATCCCGGTATCGATACAGTGAAATTCCAGATTGATCTCGTCGCGTTTCGTCTTTTGAAAGCCTACGGTGAGCTTTACCGAGCCTTCATCCGTAAACTTCACGGCATTGTTCATTATATTGATAAGAACCTGTCTGATACGTACTGTATCGCCATACAGGCGGTCGGGAATATTCTCATCATAATCGACTATTACCTCAAGCCCCTTCTTGCTTGCAAGAGGTGTGATCATATTCACAATGTCGTTCAGCGTTGAAGAGAATGAGTATTCGACAGGAAGAAGATTGAGCTTTCCTGCCTCTATCTTTGAGAAATCAAGGATGTCATTTACGAGTGAGAGAAGTGAATTTCCCGCGGAACGGATATCTTCGGAATAATCGAGTATCCTTTCTTCGGTGGATTCCCGAAGGATCATCTCGTTCATTCCGAGGATTGCATTGATAGGGGTCCTGATCTCATGGGAGACATTTGAAAGGAATTCGGATTTTGCCTCCGAGGCTGCATGCTCGAGCTTGATCCTGTTGTGAAGTTCACGCTCTCTTTCCCGGGCACGAAGGGTTGAATATTCATCCGAAGTCTCTTTCAGGAAGGTAAAGAGCCTGTCCTGCAGGGGGATGAGCCCTTGTGAAAGAGCCTCCGGTTCTTTCATTTCTGAGATAGAGGTCTCCTTTACCGGGCCCTCCCGAAGAAACAGCGCCAGCATCGTGCAGTTGAAGGCTTCCACCCTGTCTCCCAGGTGGAAGAATTCGCCAAAGGCGCCTGCGCCGGCAATGGAAGGAAAGGCATCCTTGAAGAGAGTGATCTCCTTTGTCTCTTCCTCACCAAGGTGAAACTGCCTGTTGTCGCAGACCATGAGATATACTGTTTCCGGAGCGAAGGGGACATAGTTCTTTACGATGGAGTAGGAATCATTCAGCATCGCGGTTACATTTCCGTAAGAGAAATGGAAGCGCTCACCCTCGTTCACGTCTGATCCAAAGACCAGATTTCCCTCTTCGGTCACAGAGATAATGGAGCGTGGAACAAGCTCATTTGACCTGTTCAGCACCCAGGGGAAGGCAAGGATGTTCTGTACGAAATAAGGATCCTTTTCATCGATCTTGAAGTATTTTTTGTATATCGAAGTGGCGGGAAGATTGTCCACCTCGGAGACGACAAGAGGAGAAGCGAGTTTTGTTATGGTATGTCCGCGACCGATCGGGCTCCAGCCGCGAAGAGCTGCGGCTTTCACATAGAGATCTTCACCAAAAAGGAGGATGGAGAGTATCCCGCATTCAATGACCCGATCTGAAAAGACAAAGATCGGAGAGGTGATCCCCTCCTTCCAGAGGCCTCCGGCCGCAGCACCGCAGACAGGAAATTCCGGGTCCTTGAAGGAAAGGGCTGAAAGAAAGAGGTCAAGCCTTTTTGCGTGATATACGTCGGGGAATATCATAAGTGCCCGACAGTCCTCGTTTTCTTCAATGAGCTTTGTGATCCGGTGTCCGACATCTTCCGAGGATTCAATTTCGGTATCGCAGGGGATCACCTCGCATGTGGATGAGTCGAATAAAAAGAAGGTTACGGTATTCTTCCCCTCATTCATATGACCATCTTCCACAACATCGGCGGCTGTATAGCCGCAGAAGCTTCCACGGTCAAGCACTTCATTGTAGATCTGAATGAGTTCTTCCGCGAAGGAGGGATCCTGATGGCCGAGGGCCGCAATGGCGAGGATATCGCTTGCGCTGTCAAAGGAAGGAGACGACCTCACCCTGTCAAGAATGCTCCTGAAATCTTCTTTTGTCTCAAAGGGATCAGAAAACTGTATCATCGAGATACCTCCGAGCGGTGATTCGATGGATGATAAAACAAAAAACATTATAACATAAAGCATCTCACTTGTGTTATTATGCTTCTTAACGAGTTTTTGGGCGAAAGGGGCTTTTTATGACATTAATGGGGGCATCATTATTTTACGGGGCAACGATAGGAGCAGCGCTCGTTGCGGTTCTTGCCAGCTTTTTTCAAAGAGCCGGAAAGACGCAGAGATATCTCATTATGTCGGCCTTCCTCGTTCTCATGCTTGCCATCGGGAGATGGATGTATGTCAATTCGGACGGTCTTTCCTCTATTCTGGTGGCGAGGAAGATCATCAATTTCACGGGCTGCTGGCTTTGGTTCTTTATTTTTCTCTTTATTGCGGAGTATACGAGGTATCGTATCCACAAGATGACTCTTGTTTTCAGTATCTGTCTTTGCACCTTCAACTCTGTCGTTACCTTCCTGCTTCACATCAAGGGGGTATTCTACAAGGATTATGCTTATACCATAAGGGGGAATCTGCCTTACTTTGAAAAGGCATCCTATTGTATACCGGCTTATCCTTATTTCGTTGCGGAGTTTGCTTTCCTCTTCTCGGCATTGTTTTTGATAATCCTTTTCATGGTGAGGTTTCACAAGATCAGGATGCAGATCAATGTTCTCACCGCTCTTGTGATCGCTATCCCGAGCGTGGCCTATATAGTGGAATTTATAATAAAGCCCGAGGTCTCCACGGTGCCGCTGGCTTCCGCGATCTCCGTAATACTTATGGCTGTCACTGTGAGAGTCAGCCAGGCCTACGACATGGAGACCATTGTGAAGGACATCGCGGTTGAATCGCAGGATGCCGCAGTTATCCTTGTTTCGGATTCGAGATATTTCATCGCTGCGAACGAGACGGCATTTTCACTGCTTCCGGAGCTTCAGAAGGCCGTTCCCTGGATGGTGCTTTCAGATATATCCGAAAGGCTTGCCGGCTTTTTTGCAAGAAAGGATGATGAGATTACGATCAATCAGAGGATATATGCACCTCAGTTTAGGAATGTAGAAAAGAACAGGCATCCTATCGACGCTCTCTGGCTCCTTGATGTGACTGAGAGAGCGAAGCATCAGCAGCTTATGGCAACCTACAGGAAGGACCTTGAGACTGAGGTTTCCATCAAGACAGAAAGCCTCGTGAAGACTGAGGAAAGGCTCGCTGAGACCCTGACACAAACGGTCACGGCTTTGATGAGTATGGTGGACGCAAAGGACAGATATACGAGCGGACATTCCTTCAGGGTTGCGCTTTACGCAAAGGAGATTTCGCGCAGGCTTGGAAAGTCGAAGGCTGAGCAGGATGCCATTTATGTCACGAGCCTTCTTCATGATGTGGGAAAGATACATGTTCCCGACGATATCATCAACAAGCCCGGAAAGCTTACAAAAGAAGAGTTTGAGCTCATGAAGCTCCATCCTATCACCGGATATATCATGCTTTCATCTATCACATCCATTCCCGCAGTCCTGACCGGGGCAAGATGGCATCACGAAAGATACGATGGGAGGGGCTATCCTGACGGCCTTTCGGGTGAGGACATACCTGAGATCGCGAGGATAATTGCGGTGGCAGACTCCTATGACGCCATGTCTTCAAGAAGGAGCTATCGAGCAGTTCTTCCGCAGGCCACGGTGCGTCGTGAGATAGAGGCGAACAGGGGAGCCCAGTTTGATCCAAAGATTGCGGACGTGATGCTTGAAATGATAGATGAGGACAAGTATTACGACATGCGCCAGCATGATGACGATATGATAGGAGATATCCTCATACTCAATGACTCATCAGGCAAGGAACGAATCAGCGATATGATGAGAGGAGACAAGAAATTCGCTGTCAGAGAGATCTGGAGCATAGCAGAACTCTATGAGCTTGAACCCTCAAAGCTTTCAAAGACGGCGCTGATCATAGATATGGATTCAAATCCCGGTCTTCGGATCGAGGACATCAGGAAAAAGTGCCCGACGCTCTCGATAATCTGTGTGACAAGTGAGCGAAGCTTTGCAGTCTTTAAGGACTGTATCGACAAGGGCGCCGACAACTGTCTGGTAAGGCCGTTCTTGAAGGACAGCCTTGTCGAGTCCGTTGCCGTCATCCTCCACAAGAGCGCATCGCATCTTTCCTGGACGAAAGGGAATGTAAGTGCCTGGTCATTAGGATGGATGTAAAAAATCCTTTCAGGATTTTTTACATCCATCCCGGATTATATTTTTATTTAGAGAGAGGTAAATAATGCAATCACCCGCAGTCGGGCTTACTTCCGAAGAGGTAGCGCTCCGCATCCGTGAAGGGAAGACAAATCAGCTTCCTGAGAATACAGGAAAGAGCGTGGGGGCTATCATCAAGGACAATACCCTGACCTATTTCAATTTCATCTTTATAATCCTTGCAGTCTTTGTTGTCATCGCAGGCTCCTTCAACAGTCTCACCTTCCTTCCCGTTGTAATCGCAAATACCCTGATCGGTATTTTTCAGCAGCTTCGCGCAAAGAAGGTAATAGACCGCCTGACCCTTCTTTCGATCTCAGAATATGAGGCGGTCCGCGACGGCGAAAAGAAAAAGGTCAGGGCTGACAAGCTTGTCAAGGATGACTGCATCTTTCTTTCAGCCGGACAGCAGGTTCCGGCTGACGGCACCGTCATAGGCGGGGAAGCATCCCTTAATGAAGCTCTCCTCACAGGAGAGGCTGATGAAATAGAAAAGACAAAGGGTTCAAAGCTTCTTTCCGGAAGCTTTGTCGTGTCGGGCAAGTGCCTTATGCGTCTTGACAAGGTGGGAAGCGAGTCCTATGCCGCAAAGCTTTCAGCTCAGGCAAAGAAGGTACATGACAAAAAGTCGGAGATGATCAAGTCAATAGACATCATCCTGAAGGTCTGCGGCTTCCTCATCATTCCTATTGGTATTTTGCTTTTCTATCAGTCCTTTGCAGTGAGCGGCAACGGTTTTTCTGAGAGTATCATTACCTCGATAGGCTGCGTCATAGGTATGATCCCGGAGGGACTGTATCTCCTCGTGACAGTCTCTCTTGCGATAAGTACGGCAAAGCTGGCGCTTCAAAAGGTCCTTCTTCACGACATGAGATCTATTGAAACTCTTGCGAGAGTGGACATGATCTGCGTCGACAAGACCGGGACGATCACTGACAACAAGATGAAGGTTACAGAGTTCTTCGCCCCCGGAGGCGGGGACGTAGGAGATGGCGAGAAAGGTCTGTTATTCTGGTATCTTTCTTCAATGCCGGACAAGAACGCGACAGCCTCCGCACTTTTGGAAGAACTCTCAAACATCAAAAAGCCCGCGGGACTCTCGGCGCTTAAGGTCAATCCCTTCGACTCAAAGAAGAAGTACTCTGAGATCGAGACCAATAATGGCGTATTCCGTCTTGGTGCGCCTGAGTTTCTTCTCGAAAAGAGCGTTCTGTCGCATGACCAGGACAGGATCGATGCCCTTATGACTCAGGGAAAGAGGGTGATAGCATTTACAAAGGACAAAGATGTCGTCCTTTTTGTCGCTCTTGAAAACTCGATCCGGGAAAGCGCTGCGGATACATTCTCCTTCTTCAACAAGCAGGGCGTAGGCGTGAAGGTGATATCCGGAGACAATCCGCTCACTGTCTCAAAGATCGCTGAAAGGGCCGGGATTCCAAATTGCGACCATTATATCGATATGAGCACCGTCTCGGAAAATGAAGATATGGGTGAGATCGCAAGAGAATATACTGTCTTTGGCCGTGTCCGCCCCGAGCAGAAAAAGGCGCTTGTCAGAGCCATGAAGAAGGACGGGTTGAAGGTCGCGATGACCGGAGACGGGGTAAATGACATTCTCGCCATGAAGGAGGCAGACTGCTCGATAGCCATGGGCTCCGGCTGCGAGGCCGCCGCAAACGCTGCCCAGGTCGTACTTCTCGACTCGGATTTCTCCCATATGAAGCAGATAGTTTCCGAAGGCAGGAACAATATCAACAATATTACGAGGAGCGCAACATTATTCCTTTACAAGAATCTGTTCTCACTCTTCCTTGCAATATTCTCACTGATAAGCGTCCTTTCCTATCCGCTGGTCCCCTCACAGGTGACGCTGATCTCGGCCTTCAACATAGGGCTTCCTGCATTGTTCCTCACCTTTGAGATCAACAACAAAAAGCAGAGTGACAGATTTATACTGACCGTCCTTGTAAAGGCGATGCCGGCCGCAATAACCTCATTCTTCTTCATAGCCGCTATGGTCGTGTTCGGGCAGGTATTTGAGATATCAAAGAATGATGTTTCCATCGCCAGCACCTTCCTTCTTGCGGTCGTGGGTTATCTCATCCTCTTTGAGATCACAAAACCGATGAACAGCTACAGGCTCCTTGTTTTCTTCGGCTGCATAGGTGGTATGATACTTGCGGCACTCATAGTGCCTTCATTATTCTCGCTCTCCATGATAAGCCCGCGCGCCATAATGCTCTTTGTGGTATTTGCTATCGCAGAGGCCTCCATGATGCGCTTTTTGATCTGGCTTTTTGAGGTTGTGGAGAAAAAGCTGATAGAGATTCACAGGAAAAAGAAACTTAAGTAGGGGTTTTATGTTTTTCCCGTATTCTGTTATAATCATACGAATCATTAAGGAGGTACTCTGATGGCAAACGAAAAGAATGTCTTTAATATAAAAGCAGGCGTTTTCATTTCAGCCGATGTCATAGCTGTCATCTGCGGGCTGGCGGCGACTGAGACCGAGGGTGTGATCGCGCTTTCAAACGGACTTACAAATCAGGAGATCGAGAAGGCGTCGATGAGCAGGCTTTCCCGTTCGATCAGGCTGATAGAGCATCCCGACCGATCACTTACCGTTCGACTTGCGCTTCAGATTGCCTACGGGAATCCGATCCCGGAGGTTACCGCAAATGTCCAGCAGAAGGTGAAGTCGACAGTTACGAACATGACAGGCATCGAAGTGAAGGAAGTGGATATAAGGATAGCTTCTGTCGGTGCTTTGGCTTCGGAAAAGTAAGTGCGCCATGACCCGTAGACAGGTGAGAGAAGCCGTAATAAGGCTTGTATATATGTCTGATTTCAGAAGCGGGGACGCTCTTTCTGAAGCGTTCGAACTGACCCTTGAAAACAGCGGCCTTCCTGAGGATGAGGAGGATGTTTCATCGAAGGTCAAGGCAAAAGACAGAAAAGAGATCGAGGAAAAAGCTTTTGCTGTGATCGGAAAAAAGCAGGAGTTTGATGATCTTATAGCGCAGAAGACCGAGGGCTGGAAGCCGAAAAGGATCCCGAAGGTGGAGCTCTCGATCATCAGAGTCGCGATTTACGAGGTTCTTTTTGAGAACCTCGACAAAGGTATTGCCATCAATGAGGCGATCGAGATCGCAAAAAAATACGGAGACTCAAATTCCGGCGCATTCGTAAACGGTATCCTTGCGAGGATAATATGAACGATAAAGCTGTTTCCGTATCAGATCTGAACCACTATGTCGCTTCAATCCTTTCAGACGAGGAATATCTTTCGCGTGTCCGTGTAAGCGGAGAAGTATCCAATATCAAATATCATTCATCAGGTCATATCTATTTCACACTGAAAGACGAAAACTCAATTCTTCCGGCCGTGATGTTCCGCTCCTTCGTATCGGAAGGGCTTACATTCAGAATGGGGGATGGCGACAAGGTCATAGTTACGGGCTCGGTCGAGGTGTATGAAGCCGGTGGAAGATATCAGCTCTATGCAAAAAAGGTTGAGCGCTTTGGAGAAGGGGATCTTTATTTACGCTTTGAAAAGCTGAAAAAAGAGCTTTCCGAAGAGGGGATGTTCGCTGATGAATACAAGCAGCCCATCCCTCCTTATGCCTTGAATATCGGAATCGTAACAGCGCCTACGGGAGCTGTCATTCATGACATCGTAAGAAATGCAAGAAGAAGGAATCCATATGTAAATCTTATCCTTATGCCTGTTAAGGTTCAGGGTGAAGGTGCAGCGGAGGAGATCGCGGAGGGCATCGCGAGACTTGATGCAATGGGGCTTGATGTGATCATAGTTGCCCGCGGCGGAGGCTCACTTGAGGATCTTTTTGCGTTCAATGAGGAGATAGTTGCAAGACAGATCTTTTCTTCAAAAACTCCGATCGTCACCGGGATAGGGCATGAGCCCGACTTTACGATAGCGGATTTTGTAGCTGACAAAAGAGCATCAACCCCTACCGCGGCAGCTGAACTTTGTGTTTTTTCTTACGAAGAATTCAAAGAGGAGCTTTCGGAAAGAAAGAGAGCGCTTTCAAGGGCGCTTCTTCAAAAATGCTTTAGGCTCAAAAAGGAGCTTTCCTCTTATGAGAGGCTTATTGAAAAGGGCTCCCCAAAGCGGAGAATAAGGACTTTCTACGAAAAGGCCGCTGAAGCCCAAGATCGTATTGAAAGAGCATTTTCAAGGAAGCTTAAAGGTACAAAGGAAAGACTGCTAGGGATAAACATAGAAAAGCTTTTTCTTTCAAGACTTCGCTCGACACAGGATTCTCTTTCGAATGCGGCGGCGCGGCTTGAAGCATCCTCTCCGGTAAAGCGCCTTTCAAGCGGTTATTCCTACATCAGGGATTCAAAGGGAAACAATATCAGAGAGGCATCGAGCCTTAAGAAAGATGATGAGATAGATATAAGACTCTACAAGGGAAGGGTCATCGCAAGGGTTTTGGAAAGTGTGACAAAATGATGGATGAAAAAAAATATGACTTCTCAGAGTTGACGATAGAGGATGGACTTAAACGTCTTTCAGAAATCTCAGGAGAGATGGAGGAAGAGGACTGCACGCTTGAAAGATCCTTCTCACTTTATGAGGAGGGGACGGCTCTCATCAAATATGTGAATTCCAGGGTCGAAGATGTCGAGGCAAAGGTCAGTATGATCACAGGTGACGGCGCTGAAGTGCCGTTTACTGAAGGATAGGAGGCTTCATTTGGCTCTTCTTGACAGACTGAAAAGTCCCGGCGACATAAAGGCTTTTTCATATCAGGAGCTTCCCGAGCTTTGCTCAGAGATCAGGGAGCTTCTTATTGATACGCTGTCAGAAAAGGGAGGCCACCTTTCCTCGAACCTTGGGGCAGTAGAACTCACGGTTGCACTCCATCGTGTGTTTTCTCCTCCGAAGGACAAAATAATATTTGATGTCGGCCATCAGTCCTACACCCACAAGATACTTACGGGACGAAAGGATGAATTTGAGACGCTCCGTGAAAGAAACGGTCTTTCAGGCTTTCCGAAAAGGAGCGAATCAAACTGCGACGTTTTTGATTCAGGTCATGCTTCCACATCCATTTCCGCAGGGCTTGGAATGGTAACGGCGAGGGATCTTCAAAACGAGGACTATAAGGTCATATCCGTGATCGGCGACGGTGCGCTCACGGGCGGTCTGGCTTATGAAGCAATGAACAACGCCGGCTCACTCAAGTCAAATTTTGTCATAGTTCTTAATGATAATGGCATGTCCATTTCCGAAAATGTCGGCGGTCTTTCAAGGCAGCTTTCATCTCTTCGGACCAGCAGCGGTTATACGAACCTGAAGGCGCAGGTCCAGTCTTCTCTTGAAAAGATCCCCGTCTATGGAGAAAAGCTGGTCGCACAGATCAGAAAAACGAAATCCGGTATCAAGCAGCTTGTCATTCCAGGCATGATCTTCGAGCAGATGGGGATAATGTATTTAGGCCCCGTTGACGGCTCGAATATCAAACAAATGGAAAATGTGTTAAAGAGTGCTGCCCGTTTCAAGGGCTGTGTTCTTGTGCACGTGATCACAAAAAAGGGAAAGGGCTTTCTTCCGGCGGAACGCCATCCCTCTCGTTTTCACGGCGCAGGTCCCTTTGACAGAGAGACGGGGCTTCCACTTTCCACAAAGAATCCTTCATATACCGATATATTTTCAACTGTCATAAGGAAGCTTGGTCAGCGTGACGATAAGGTCTGCTGCATTACCGCAGCGATGATGGATGGAACCGGACTGAAGCGCTTCAGAAATCTCTTTCCGGAAAGATTCTTTGACGTAGGCATAGCTGAGGAGCATGCGGTGACCTTTGCCGCAGGACTTTCTCTTTCCGGCATGAAGCCCTTTGTCTGCGTTTATTCATCCTTCCTTCAGAGAGCGTATGACGAGATTATGATGGATGTCTGCATGCAGGATCTTCATGTGGTCTTCTGCATAGACCGCGCGGGCGTTGTAGGACATGACGGCCCGACGCATCACGGGCTTTTTGATCTTTCCTATCTTTCCTCGATGCCCAATATCATTATCCTCTCTCCGAAGAACAAGTGGGAGCTTTCAGATATGTTGAAATACGCGCTTTCGGAAGACCATCCCGTTGCAGTGCGTTATCCCCGGGGCGAGGCCTGTACCCTTTTTAAAGAAAAGAGGCAGGCAATAGAAAAGGGCAGGGCCGAGGTGATAGAGGATACGCGTGAAGGAGAAGAGGGCGTTGTCATCCTTGCGCTCGGATCGATGGTCGAGAACGCATATCATGCGCTCCCTCTTCTTAAGAAGGACAATATAGGAGCGCTTCTCATCAATGCCCGCTTTGTAAAGCCCATAGATACAGATCTTCTTGACTCTCTTACCTCTTCGCAGCTTATCGTGACGATAGAGGATAATGTCATAACAAACGGCTTCGGTTCCAAGGTCGGCGACTATCTTCTTCGGATCGGATACAAGGGAACGCTTCTGAAACTCGCCTTTCCCGATGAGTTCATACCCCAGGGGACTGTCACGGAGCTCTATGATGAAAATTCGCTTTCGCCGGCGGGCATATACCGCGCGATAAAAGAAAAAGTGAGAAGTGATGGAAAAGGAAAGGCTTGATATCCTTGTAAAAAAATCCGGTCTTGCCGATTCCAGGGAGCAGGCAAAGCGCCTCATAATGGAGGGAAAGATAAGGGTTGATTCTGTCCTTGAGGATAAGCCCGGAATGACCTTTCCGATCGATTCAAAGATCGAACTTGTCGGGGAAAAGATGCCCTATGTGAGCCGCGGCGGCTTCAAGCTTGAAAAGGCGATAGAGTTTTTCAAGATAGATCTTTCAAACAAACGCTGCATCGATATAGGCGCGTCTACAGGCGGCTTTACGGACTGTATGCTGCAAAACGGTGCAATTCATGTCACATCAGTTGATGTCGGATACGGACAGCTTGATTATCGTCTCCGGACAGATGAGAGAGTCACCGTGATGGAGCGCACCAATTTCCGTTATCTGAAGCCCGAAGATATAGGCGAGAGGATGGATTTCTTCTCCTGCGATGTGTCCTTTATTTCACTCTCAAAGGTTCTTCCTGCGCTGAGCCCCATTATGAAGAATGAAGGAGAGGGCGTCTGCCTTATCAAGCCGCAGTTTGAGGCGGGCAGGGAAAAGGTGGGGAAGAAGGGCGTTGTAAGAGATCCTGCCATACATATAGAAGTCATAAATAATGTCTTTTCATACATAAAGGAGTCAGGCTTTTTTGTGAAAGGACTTACCTTCTCTCCCATAAAGGGACCGGAGGGAAATATAGAATACCTTGTTTTTGTTTCCGCATCCCAAAATGATCTTTTTTCCGATAGCGTGGAAGATATTGTGGCTGAAGCGTTTCGGACGCTTCAATAGCCGTTTTTTGGAGGAAAACAGTGAAGAATTTCAGTATCATTATCCGTGACGCCCGCGAGAAGTATATGTCCGTCGCAAAGCAGATGGAAGAAAAGATAAATCTGATGGGAGGGTACGCGGAAATCATCATAGAGCCTGAAAAGGGTTCAAGTCAAGGTCTTTCTCTATCGAAGGACTGTGAGTGCATCTTTACTGTCGGCGGAGACGGAGCATTGATAAGGACAGCAAAGAGAACGGTAGACAAAAAGGTCCCGCTCCTTGGAGTGAATCTCGGACATCTCGGTTATCTTTGCGACCTTGACAGCGAGAGCGTTCTTGAAGCGATAGACAGTCTCTTTGAGGGGAACTTTGAGATAGAAGAGAGGATGATGCTCGAAGGGAACCTGCTCTCAAATGAAGAAGAAAAAAATATAGCTTTAAATGATATCGTCATCTCATCGGAAAATTCCACACAGGTCATTGAGATGATAGTATATGTGAACGGGACGATCCTTTATCATCAAAAGGGTGACGGAATGATAATATCAACGCCCACCGGGTCGACCGCCTACAATCTTTCCGCGAGGGGACCGATTGTGGATCCTCTCACGGAGCTCATTTTGCTTACGCCCTTAAATCCGCACACCCTGCTTTCGAGGAGTATTGTGCTTCCGGATGAGGCTGAGGTTGCAATAGAGATAAGACCCAGAAGGACTCATACCATCGAGCGTGCCCGGATATGCTTTGACGGGAGCGGTCCGGGTTCAAGCGTCTTTTCGCCCGGAGATCGGGCCGTGGTCAGAAGGGCAAAGGAAAAGGTTCGTATGATAAGGCTCTCAAAAATGAACTTCCTCGAGAGGATATCCAAGAAATTCAAAGAGGAAGGGGGCTTTTGATCATGATAGAGGATCTTCACATAGAAAATTATGCCCTCATAGACAGGGCGGACATCTCCTTTTCAAAGGGCTTCAATGTGATTACCGGCGAGACCGGGGCAGGAAAATCAATATTATTAAATGCCCTCTCACTCACCCTCGGCGGGAAGGTAAGGCATGAGATGATCAGGGATAATGAAAAGGACTGCTTCGCTGAGGTGGTCTTTTCCGTTAATGAAAAAGAAAAGGAGAGGCTTAAAGCCCTTGATATCCCGGTCATTGATGATGAAGTGATATTGTCGCGTCGTATCGGACAATCAAAGTCAAAGGCCAAGATCAACGGGGAGACCGTACCGGCTCCGCTCCTTGCAACCTGCGGAGAGGTACTTCTTGATATCTACGGGCAGAAGGAGCACCAGTCACTCCTTAAGAGATCAAAGCATCTTGAATTCATTGATCTCTTCGGAGGAGACAGCCTTCTCAAAAAAAAGAAGGCGCTGAAGGAAGCCTACAGCGAATATTCTTCCCTCAAGGAAAAATATGATTCGCAGGATATCGATGAGGTATTAAGAGAGCGAAAGACAGAGCTTTTGACTCACGAGATCGAAGAGATAGAAGAGGCGAACCTCAGACCCGGTGAAGATGAAGAGATAGAGAATGATTATTCTATCCTGCAAAACGGACAGAAGATAAGGGAGGCCCTTTCCGAAAGCATGGCTGCTCTTGACGGAGATATGGGAGCAATAGAGGCAGCAGGCAGGGCGGAAAAGGGACTCTCACTTGCAAGCACCTTTGACGAAAATCTTTCGGGAACCCTTTCACAGCTTTCTGATGCTTCCTCTCTTCTTTCGGATACTCTTCGTGAGCTGAAGAATTATATAGACGGGAGTGATTTTTCACAGGAGCGGTATAATGAAGTCACGAACCGCCTTGATACCATAAATACCCTGAAGGGAAAATACGGCCGGACTATAGAGGATGTCAATTCATCGCTTCTTAAAAAAAAGGAGGAGCTTTCAAATCTCCTTGATCACGATGCATTTATGGAGGAGCTGAAAAAGAAGCTTGAAAAGGCGAAAAAGAAGGTATCATCGCTTTCCGATGAACTAAGCTCTCTTCGAAAGGAAGCTGCAGATCGCCTTTCACCTCTTGTTGTATCGGCACTGTCAGACCTTAATTTCCTTGACTGCCGCTTTGAGACAAGGTTTTCAGAGACGAAGGATTATTCCTCAAACGGGAGGGATGAGGCGGAATTTTTCATCTCTATGAATCCCGGCGAGCCGCTGGTGCCTTTGATAGACTGCGCGAGCGGGGGAGAGCTTTCAAGGATAATGCTTGCGTTAAAGAGTGTTTCTGCGGATTTCCTTGATGTTGACTCCATGATATTTGACGAGATAGATGCAGGTATCAGCGGGATCACTGCCGCAAGAGTCGCTGAAAAGCTTTCTGATATTGCCGGCGGCCGCCAGGTCATATGCATTACCCATCTTCAGCAGATCGCTGCAATGGCGGATACCCATCTTCTTACAGAAAAGACAGTAAATGACGGAAAGACACACTCGGATGTGAGAAAGCTTTCGGAGGATGAGAGCGTGAAGGAGCTTGCCAGGATGATAGGCGGCGACTCCATAACGGATACAGTCATGAAGGACGCGCGTGAGATGAAAAAAAGAGCGATAGAAAGGAAAGGGAAGTGAATATGCTGTCATATTACATTGAAAAACTGGTGAGCTACGGACTTTCAAAGGGACTCATTGAAGAAGACGAGGTCTTCTATTCAAGGAATCTCCTGCTTGATATGATGAAGGAGTCGGAGTTTGACGAGAACGACAGGGAAGGGGAGGAGGATCCCTCCCTTGTGGATATACTTGGATATCTTTGCGATGAAGCTGTAAAGAGAGGGCTGATAGAAGATTCGATCACCTTCAGAGATCTCTTTGATACAAAATTGATGAATGCGATAACTCCGCGTCCCCATGAAGTAAACAGGGTATTTAAGGAAAAATATGGGACTTCGCCTGAGGAAGCGACTGATTATTTTTACAAGCTGTGCAGGGACATTAATTATATAAGGACTGACCGGATAGCGCGTGATATGAGATGGACTACGGATACGCCCTATGGAACTCTTGATATCACGATCAATCTCTCAAAGCCCGAAAAGGATCCGAAAGCCATCGCAGCGGCGAAGAATCAGAAGCAGTCCGCTTATCCGAAGTGCCAGCTTTGCATGGAAAATATCGGCTATGCCGGAAGGGCAAACCATCCCGCGAGGGAGAATCTTCGGGTGATCCCGGTGAAGATAAACGATCTTGATTTCGGCTTTCAGTACAGTCCTTATGTCTATTACAACGAGCACTGCATAGTCTTTAATTCAGAGCATGTCCCGATGAAGATAGACAAGGACGCGTTTTTAAAGCTCTTCGATTTTGTAGACCTCTTTCCCCATTATTTTCTCGGGAGCAATGCCGATCTTCCGATAGTCGGCGGCTCGATCCTGACTCATGACCACTTCCAGGGCGGAAGATATGTCTTTGCGATGGAAAAGGCGAAGAAGGAGAGGGAGTTTTTTGTTGAAGGATTTCCGGAGGTCTCCTGCGCTGTAGTGAAATGGCCGCTTTCCGTTATCAGACTGAATTCAAAGGACAGGAAGGCGCTTATTGAGCTTGCTGACAGGATACTTAAGAAGTGGCGCTCTTATTCGGATGAAGAAGCCTTCATTTTCGCAGAGACCGACGGGGAGCCTCATAATACCATAACTCCGATAGCAAGAAAGCATGGTGATATCTATGAGATGGATCTTGCGCTTCGGAACAATATCACGACAAAGGAACACCCGCTTGGGCTTTTCCATCCCCACGAGGAGCTTCATCATATCAAGAAGGAGAATATCGGGCTTATAGAGGTAATGGGACTTGCGGTCCTTCCCGCAAGGCTTAAGGCAGAAATGACAGCCCTTTCCGAGGCGATGCTTTCGGGCGCTGATATCGAAAAGGATGAGACCCTTTCAAAGCATGCCGTTTGGGCAAAAGAAGTAATGGAAAGACATACGGATCTTAACAAAGATAATATCATGGATGTCCTTCAGGAAGAGATCGGGCAGGTCTTTCTTAAGGTTCTCCTCTGCGCCGGCGTATTCAAGGATGACGGGAAGGGGAGGGAAGCCTTCAAAAGGTTTACGGATTCTCTGTAAGGAATATTCCACTTGCCTATGAAGTACTCCCGTGATAAAATGGAAACTGCAAATCTTAAAACGGTTTCCGCGAGGGGGCAATAAAGATGAGGGCTGCGGCAGAGAACAGGCTTCGGATCATAAAGGGCGGTCTTTCGATCGTCAGGGAAAAAGGGGCGCACTTTACAATGGACGACCTTGCAAAGGAGATCTCCATGTCGAAGAAGACCATGTATATGGTCTTTTCCGATAAGGAGGAGGTTCTCCTTGCAATGGTCGATTTTGTTTTTGATGAGATAGAAAAGGAAGAAGAGAAGGCTCTGAAGGATGAGGGACTTCCTACGGTCGAGAGATTCCGGCGTGTCCTTGGAGCTATGCCGCCTGCTTATTCCGGCTTTGATTTCAGCGGTATACTTGGAAACGCAACCCGCTATCCGGGTGTTATCAAAAGGATGAACGAGCGGCTTGAATCAGGCTGGGAACTTACATTTTCAGTACTCAGGAAGGGTATAGATGAGGGGGTATTTCGACCTGTTGATTTCACAGTGTTTAAGCTCATCTATAGTGCAGCGCTTGAGAGATTCTTGAATTCTGAGGAGCTGAAGAAGAACAGGATCAACTATATGGAGGCTTTTTCTTCTCTTGTCGATCTTCTGATAGACGGCTTGTCCGTAAGAAAGTAACAGGTTATATAGATCAAAGAAAAGGGGGATAATGATGAGTGAGAGGATATATATAGACAGGGAATGGAGGTACAGTGACACCTTCGAGGACGGGCAGAAGGGGAACTTGATGGAGGACGCTCCGTTCGTTTCGCTTCCTCATTCCGTAGCGATCACACCTCTTCATTATTTTGATGAGAGCGTATATCAGAAGATATCCTGTTATCAGAAGACTGTCTTTGGAAAGGAAGAGTGGGCTGGAAAAGAGGTCTTCATTACCTTTGAGGGCGCTGCCCATGAGGCTGAGGTCTACCTGAACGGGGCCTTCCTCGGGGTGCATAGATGCGGCTATACTGCTTTCACCTTTCTTTTAAAGGACCTGAAGATAGGAGAAGATAATCTCATCACTGTAAGACTCAGCTCAAGCGAGAACCTGAACCAGCCGCCCTTTGGCTTTGTCATAGATTATATGACCTACGGGGGACTTTATCGTGATGTCTATCTTGAGGTAAAGGATCCGGTCCATATGACTGATGTCTTCTTACGGCCTGAACTTTCGGTGCCGCCGGATACCTCATCACTTACAAAAAAGGAGCTTTCAGAGCTCCTGCTTCCGGGGAAGCTGCAAAGTGTGATCTCGCTTTCAAAAGAAGCAAAAAAGACAGCATCTGAACGAAGACTTTCAGTGCGGCAGTTCCTTGATGACCGTATGATATCAAGTCAGCCCCTTCGTGAGGATGGTCATACCTCGACTCTTGCCGGAGATGTAAACCTCTGGGACATCCATTCGCCGAAGCTCTACAAGGTGAGGACGGAGATCCTTGTCGATGACAGGGTTATGGATTTTGACGAAAAGGAAGTAGGTTTTCGCGAAATACGATTCAAAAAAGACGGCTTCTATCTTAACGGAAGGTATGTAAAGCTTCGTGGAGTAAACCGCCACCAGAGCTATCCTTACGTAGGCTATGCTATGCCGGAGTCTATGCAGAGGCAGGATGCGGCAATCTTGAAGAACGTGCTCGGACTGAATGCGGTTCGGACTTCACATTATCCTCAGTCTCAGTATTTCATAAGCGAGTGTGACC
>CAMVHB010000031.1 GCA_947167155.1 uncultured Lachnospiraceae bacterium
TCGTGAAGAAAGACCTTTCTTGAATAATTTCCGGAGTGCTTATGGCTCTTGTAGAGATCAAGTATCCTGTCATACATGACCTCGCCCTCCCCGATATAGAAGAAGTCAAAGAAATCCGCTATCGGTTCGGGATTGTAGGTGCAGGCTCCTCCGCCCATGACTATCGGGCAGTCGTCCCCTCTATCCTTTGAATGCAGCGGGATGCCGGAAAGATCAAGTATCTCAAGGACATTCGTATAACACATCTCATACATGAGCGTGATCCCGATGAAGTCAAAGGAAATGATCTCCTCCTGGGACTCAAGTGCAAAGAGCCTTATCCCCCTCTCCTTCATCACGGAAAAAAGATCGGGCCAGGGGCAAAAAACTCTTTCGCACCATATGTCCGGTCTTTCGTTCCACATTGAATAAAGGATCTGCATCCCGATATGGCTCATGCCTATCTCATAAACATCCGGAAAGCACATGGCTATCCGGATGTCTACAGAATCCCTGTCCTTTATTACTGAATTAACTTCATTTCCGATATAACGCGCTGCCTTGTCGACTGAAAGAAGAATGTCATCGGGCAGCGCGAGCCGTTTTCCCCGGCTCATCTTTGGGCAAGCTCCCTTGTCACATCCTCCCAGGTCACGCCCTTTTCCACCATGAGAACCATCAGATGATAAAGAAGGTCGGATTCCTCATAGACTATGTCATCCTTCACCGCATTCTTTGACGCGATGATGACCTCTGAAGCCTCCTCGCCTACCTTCTTCAATATCTTGTCAAGGCCCTTGTTGAAAAGATAATTTGTATAAGAGCCCTCCTTCGGATGGATCTTCCTGTCTTCAATGATCTTGTAGACATTGTCAAAGACCTTCAAGGGATCCTTTTCCACATATTCCTTCTTTACGATCTCGTTGAAGAAGCAGCTCATCTCACCGGTATGGCAGGCAACGCCGACCTGCGACACCTTTGCAAGTATCGTATCAAAGTCACAGTCCGCGGTCAGGGACTTCACATACTGGAAATGGCCGCTGGTCTCACCCTTTGTCCAAAGCTCATTCCTTGACCTTGAAAAATAGGTCATCCGCCCTATCTTGATAGTCTTGTTGAAGGCCTCCTCGTTCATATAGGCAAGCATCAGGACCTGGTTTGTCTTGTAATCCTGGGCAATAACAGGCACAAGCCCCTTGTCATTGGCCTTCAGATCCGACCATTTGAGCCTCGGCTCAAAATTGTCCATCTTTATCCCTCGATGCGAAAGCTGGGCCTTGAGATTCATGATGTCGGTGTTCGGGTCATTTATAAAGGAGCCATATATCCCTCTTATATTCTCGTTTGAGAGCTTTTCCGAAAGGATGTCTATGTCATTTTCATCCTGCCTTAAGATATATGGAACAGAAGACATCCTCGGAATGCTTGCGGCCACAGAGGGCTCCATTATCACAAGCTCGTGCACGGAGTCCTTGATAAGGGATCTCTGCTTGAAGACAAAGTCCACATTCTTGATCGAGACAAGCATCTTTTCGGGACCGAAGCGCTCCGCGGCCTCTGAAAGTATCTCCGGGGTCTCGGGCTTTGAGCCGTTCATCACAACCTCGATGCAGCCTGAATAAAGGATCTTCTTTACATCCTCAAGCCTCTTGATATTTCCGGCACCGGCGGTCTTGACATCTATCGAGCGGTTTATATCTCGCATCACAAGGATATTCTTCTCATGTTCCTCATCATCACTTGAAAGATCAACGAGGAATATCTTGTCTATCCCGCTGTCATTGTACATCTCGGCAAGCCTGATCGGATCCTGCCCGGCTGTAAGTTCAGAAGGGCTTTTTACAGCAAGCCCGTCCTTAAGATATATAGTCCCTACTATATTTTTGTGTTCCATCAGCTTATGGTTCCTTTCGTAGAGAGCGCGCCCGAAAGCCGCTTGTCAATCATTGTTGCAGTGTCAAGAGCCCTTCCGAAGGCCTTGAACATGGCTTCTATTATGTGATGCGCGTTTTCACCGGACATTTTTTTGATGTGGATATTCATGCCCGCGGAATATGAGATGCTGTAGAAAAACTCCTTCGTCATCTCCGTATCAAAATACCCTACCCGGTCTGTTTGAAAATCACAGTCAAACGAAAGATAGGGCCTGCCCGAAAGGTCTATCGCACAGAGTATCAATGCATCATCCATCGGAAGGATAATGTCTCCGAAACGCCTTATTCCCTCTTTCCCGGAAAGAGCCTTCTTTATTGCTTCTCCGAGTACTATCCCGGTGTCCTCTATCGTATGATGACAGTCAACTGAAAGATCCCCCTTCGCTTTCACTGAAAGATCGAAGAAGCCGTGGCGGGAAAAGGCTGAGAGCATGTGATCAAAAAAGCCTATGCCCGTATCGATATCATATATGCCGCTTCCGTCTATGGTGAGGTTGATGGTGATATCGGTCTCCAGAGTCTTTCTTGTGACTTCTGCAATCCTCTTTTTTTCTGCCATATTTTTCCTTTCCTGTTTTTAATCTTCCGAAAACCTTACCGCGATCGAATTTTTGTGGGCGAACAGCCCCTCATTCTCAGCAAAGCATTCGATGTCTTTGTGCATGGAACCAAGTGCCTCTTTTGAAAACGAGATGATGCTCTGTTTCTTTACGAAGTCATCGACCGAAAGAGCCGAGAAGAATCTCGCTGTCCCTCCTGTCGGAAGGATGTGATTCGGTCCCGCGAAATAGTCGCCGAGCGGCTCCGAGGAATACTCACCGAGGAAGACAGCCCCTGCATTTTTGATATAGGTCATTGTAGTAAAGGGGTCCTTAGTGATTATCTCAAGATGTTCGGGAGCTATGGCATTCACGCATTCGATTGCCTCATTCATGTTTTCGGTGATCAGTATGTATCCAAAATCCAAAAGTGACTTTTCTATTATAGCCTTTCTCTCCATAGTTGGAACGAAGGCATTGATCTCGCGCTCTATCTCATCTGCTGCTTCCTTTGAAGTCGTAACAAGTATGGCCGAGGCCATCTCATCATGTTCTGCCTGTGAAAGCAGATCTGCGGCTATATATTTCGCGTTTCCGGATCCGTCAGTAAGAACCGTGATCTCTGAGGGGCCTGCGACTGAATCAATGCCGACGGAGCCAAAGACCTGCTTTTTCGCAAGCGCCACAAATATGTTTCCGGGACCTGTGATCTTTGAGCATTTGGGTATGCTCTCTGTGCCATAAGCCATAGCAGCGATAGCCTGAGCTCCTCCTGCCTTGAATATATAGTCGACTCCCGCCTCCTTTGCAGCAACTACCGTCCTTTCATCAACTCTTGCGTCCTTTCCGCAGGGAGTAAGGAGGATGATCTCAGAAACTCCGGCAACCTGAGCGGGGATCACGTTCATGAGCACTGAGGAAGGATAAGCCGCCTTTCCGCCGGGAGCATATACTCCGGCGCGGTCTATCGGGATCACTCTCTGCCCGAGGATCGTACCATCTGCTGCCTCAAACCAGGAGTTTTGTCTCTGCCTCTCATGAAAGGCCCTGATCCGCTTTATAGCCTTTCTTATGACATTGATAAATTCTTCAGAGACATTGTCATATGCTTCTTTGATCTCTTCATCAGAAACCCTGACATTATCTTTTCCTATATCTGCCTGATCAAATTTTTTCGTGTAGGAAAAAAGCGCCTTATCGCCGTTCACACGAACATCCTCTATTATATCACGAACTATCGCTTCCCTCTCGTCATAAGACGAGTTCTTTCTTGAAAGCAGCTCCGAAAGTACCTGATTTATGCTTTTTTCATCGACAGTCAGTTTTTTCATATTATTCTCCAAGCTCCTTCCATGCCTTTATCAGTGAATCTATCCTCTCCCGCTTCATCTTCATTGAGACCTGATTTACTATCATCCTTGCGGAAAGCGGACAGACTGTATCATATATCTTCAGCCCGTTTTCAAAAAGCGTGGTCCCGGTCTCCACTATATCGCAGATGAGATCCGAAAGTCCGACTATCGGCGCAAGCTCGACAGACCCGTTCAGCTTGATGATCTCAACCGTTCTGTTCTTTTTGTTGTAAAAATAATCCTTCGCTATCCTCGGATACTTCGTTGCGACCTTGATCATCGAGTTCCCTTTAAATAAGCTCTCCGCACTTTCAGGTCCGGCAATGCACATCCTGCATTTCCCGAAATGAAGGTCGAGGACCTCATGAACCGTCCTTCCCTCTTCAAGTATCGTATCCTCGCCCACAATGCCTATATCAGCAGCACCGTATTCCACATAGGTCGGGACGTCCGGACTCTTTGCCAGGAAAAAGCGATAGCCCATTTCATTATTTTCAAATATGAGCTTTCTGGTATCGGGCTCCTTCATTTCATCGCAGGAAATACCTATCCTTTCAAAGCATTCCATTGCCTTTTTTGCGAGGCGCCCTTTTCCGAGGGCTACAGTGATCATACTGTCGTTTTCCATTACTCTTCACACTTCCTTTTCATAGTAACTACGGTGCCCGAGCGCCGAAGCTCCGTGGCTTCTTTTATGGCATCTGCCTTTTCTTCTTCAGAATACTCGATCACCCTTTCTGCCCGGCCCCTTGCAAGACTGATCTTTTTTGATTTGAGCGCGGTATATACTTCATCGGTGAAAAGCGCAAAGCCTACCGCAGGACCTTCTGATGAGAAGCTTTTCAAAAGCTCGTCATATCTTCCCCCCGCCGCTACGGGCTCGCCTGTACCAAAGGCAAAGCCGGTAAATATGATCCCGGTGTAATATGAAAATCTCGAGATCAGCCCGGGGTCAATTGAAACATGAATCGCCACACCGTAAAGCTTCAAAAGTTCGTATATATCAGAGAGCCTCTTAAGACCGTCCCTGATCAGCGGATAAGGCTTTGAAAGTTCAAGAAGCCTTTCATCAAACGAAGAGTTTTCATTATGATTCAAAACAAGTTCAAATATCTCTCTTATGGCTTCATCTGTACCCTTCTCATCAAGGAACTCAAAAAGCCCGTAATTATTATGATTTGTAATATAGTTTTTGACGATCTCCTCATCCTCTGAAAGCTTTCCATACCTGATCAGTCCCCGAAGAATGTCCGAGTGTCCGAGTGCTATCGTAAATTCAGACAGTCCGGTCATGGAAAGCGCCTCACAGCAGGCCGCTATCACCTCGCAGTCAGCGTCCACCGAGTCATCAAACAAAAGCTCGGCCCCTATCTCATTTGATTCATTCAGCCTCCCCTTGTAGGAAAGATAATTCACAAATACATTCCCGGAATATGTGAGCCTCTGTGGCCCATCCTCACTTGAAAAATGAGACGCCGCAAGCCGGCAGACCCCGGGCGTAAAATCGGGACGAAGGCTTAAGGTATTTCCCTCCCTGTCAAAAAAACGATAAAGATTCTTTGAAGGAGTAGTGCCTATTTCCTTCGAAAAGACATCAAAGAATTCTATCGAAGGAGTCTCGACCCCCTTGTAACCAAAGGCTTCGATCGCCTCTGTCATCCTTCTTTTCAGTTCATTCCTCTCGTCGAACTCCTCCCCGTAGATGTCCCTTACACCTTCCGGGGTATGTATGACCTTGTTCATAACCGCCCTCACTTTAGTGTGCTACTATGCTACTACGCTAATGCATTGAATTATAATAGATTGTCTTCAGTCCTGTCAAGGATATCCTTCTTCACCATCTCAAGATAAGGAATGAAAGAAGGATTTTTTGCTTCAAAAAAATAATCCTCTGAAAGCTCTGATATTTCAAAGCTCTTTGATCCGCCGCTTTCCATCCGCTCCCAGAAAACAAGGGCTTCGCTTAGCCTTAAATAATAATACCTGTCCTCCTGCGTAAAATATATGAGGAAAAAGGCTATTCCCTCCTGCTTTTCAAACTCCTTCATGAAATTGATCTGGTGCTCATGAATATTTGCAAGGGGAAATCTCTTTGTTTTGCACTCCTTTGCGTCAAAGCACACAGGTATGCCCTGTACCGCCCCGATGTAATCAACCGTGGATTTCTGGTCAAAGTAGGCGAGCGTGATATGGCGGGTTTCCTTGTCTATATTGATGGGCGTAATGGGAGTCGGGATCTTTTGTATGAGAGCAAGGGCTTTTTCCCTGTAGACATTGTTTGTAAGATTGATCATATCCTCGAGGCCGGAGCCCCTCAGACCTCTTGATTTCCATGTCGGCAATTTTTAAATCTCCAATTTGTAAAATAAAAGCGCTTTTTTTAGATCATCAGGAATAGGTGCGACAAACTCTCTCCCATCCGGAAAGAAAGCTCTATAGGCGTGAAGCAGCTGCCGCTTTTTCCCGGGGAAAGATAAGCTTTCATCTTTTTTCATATCCCCGTATTTTCTGTCAAAGAGCACAGGATGCTCAAGAAATGAGAGATGGGCCCTGATCTGATGCTTTGCACCGGTTATGAGATCGCATTCCACGAGAGAAAAGCGTCTGTCCGGCGAGATAGAGAGTGTCCTGAATCCTGTTCTTATCTCTCTTGTGTTTTCAGAAGGACTGCCTGATACCCTTACCATATTTTTGTCTTCCTTCGGATCTATTGAAAGATATGCGCTTTTCTCCCCTTCCTCTTCAAGCACTCCGTGGATCACGGCAAGATAATATTTTTTCAGGGCTCTGTCCCGCAAAACAGTAGAAAGAAAGTTTTGCCCCCTGTAGGTCTTGGCAAAAAAAATAAGTCCGCTGGTATTTCTGTCAAGCCTGTTTGAAACAGAGGGATGAAAGGAGATGTCACCGGAAGCTGCAGCATTTTTTTCTTCAAGATATGAGAGCAGTATATCATTCATTGATACGGTTCTTTGATCCGCCTTCTGCGAAAGGATGCCGGCGGGCTTTGAAGATATTATCATATCATCATCTTCAAATATGATAAGGGGCTTTATGTCAGTCTTTATAAAGCGCTCCTTTTCTTCTCCCCCGCTCATCTTCAGAAAGGTATCGTCTGAAAGAAAGATTTTGACTTCATCCCCCTCCCTGATCATCTCTTTCCCGCTTGCCTTTTTTCCTGAAAGTGTGATGTTCTTCTTCCTAAGCATCCTGTAAATAAAGGGATCGCCGGAACTTTTCAATATCCTTCGAAGATACTTTATGAGGGTCTGTCCCTCATCTTTTTTTAAAACCGTATAGTTTTTCATGAATAAAAAAGGCCTGTCGTTAAAAAACGGCATCCCTTTCACCTTCAATGAAAAGGATGCCTGCTTACTCATTTCCTGTTCTTCTCATTTATACGATGTATCGCCCTCTACTGTTGCTTCGCATAATGGTTCCTCCTCAATCCTTGTTGAAGAACTGCTCGGGGACATCGACGCCATTATGAGCCTTTTTGTCGGCAGCTCCATCCTGCGTTAATGTGATTTTTTCGTCTTTGTCCTCTCCCTGAGCATCTGTTTTCGGAGAAGGAGCGCTTGCCTGACTCTGCTGGGAAGTCTGAGTTGCTGCAGTAACGTCCAAAGCAACACCTTCAGCCCCCGGCTTCTGCTGATTCTTTGAGTTCATCACGGAGGCTACGCTGATGCCGGTAACCACGGGCTTTGGTTCCGGCTTTTGAACACGGTTTGGCATGGTGGAATTCATGACAGTTCTGGCGGGATCGGGTGAAAGCTCAAGCCTGTTTCCCGTCACTGTATCGAGATAGCCCTGCATCTCCTCAAGGAAGCGATCTGTCCTGATCTTTGTCGAATCCATAGAGGCCACGATGATATCCTGCACATTCTTGAGAAGATTGTCGGTGTATTCTATAGCAGATGTCCTGATATCATTGGCTTCAAGCGTCGCCTTGTCAAGCATCTCCGTCGCCTGCTTTGTAGCGACTTCAACGACCTCGTTGGCCCTGTTGTATGCTTCATTCATGATCACATGCTCTGAAACCAGCTTGTTGGTCTGAAGATGAGCCTCTTCAATGATCGCATCAGCCTTTTTTCTTGCATCCGCAAGGATAGCATCCTGGTTTGATATGATCTTCTGGAATTTCCGTATCTCGGAGGGTGTCTTCTTTTTCAGTTCTTCAATAAGTGAGTCTATGTCGTCACGATTCACAAGTATCTTCGTTGAAGACAGAGGAGCACTCTTACAGGTATCAAGATAATCCTCTATCTCTTCGATAACTTTTTCAATCTCACTCTTTTCGGTTTTCATTGCTCTTTTGTCCTTTACCCTTTTCTATCTTTAAGTCCGATTTCTTTGTATCTTTCCTTTATCATAGGGATAATGCTTTCAGGCACAAAGGATGAAATATCCCCGCCATAGGAAGCGAATTCCCTTACTACAGAAGATGAAAGATAAGAATACGAAAGCGCCGTCGTGAGAAAAACTGTCTCAATCGGGTCATATTCAAGGTGGTTTGTATGCGCCATCTGAAGCTCATATTCAAAATCCGTGGTGGTACGAAGCCCCCTGACTATGATATTGGCACCGCTCTCCTTTGCGTAGTCCACAAGCAGACCTGCCCAGGAGGATACCTGCACATTTGAAACATCGCAAAGAAGCCCACTGATCATATTAACACGCTCATCAGCAGAAAACAACTTGCACTTTTGACTGTTGTCCATGACAAGGACGGTGAGCTCATCAAAGATAGTGGCAGCCCTCTTTATGATATCAAGATGCCCCAGCGTCACAGGATCAAAACTTCCGGGGTAGATTGCCTTCTTCATTATTCCTCTGACCGATCCCTTTCAATAAAAATATGGCAGTTTTTGCTCTTTCCATAGTCCTTCACCCTCTTTAAGGAAAGGCACTCCGGCAGCTTCTCGTAAAAACGATTGTCGCTTGCGCACTCTGTAACTATAAGCCCGTTTTCGCTCAAAAGATTGTGCTTAATTATATCTTCAAGAATAATATTCTCTTCCCGCATATCATAGGGCGGATCCATGAAAATGATATCAAAAGGCTCTTTAAGCGAATATGTGGCAATAAAGGACGAGACCGAGCGGTTTTGTATCTCGGAGCACTCCAAAAAGTCAGTCTTCTTTATGTTTTCCTTGATGGCACTAATGCTTCTCCTGTCGGAATCGACAAAGACTGCCCGCTTTGCTCCCCTGCTCAAAGCCTCTATTCCTATCTGTCCGCTGCCTGAAAAAAGATCAAGAAAAAGAGCTCCGGGTATTATAGGATTTAATATATTAAAAAGAGTCTCCTTTATCCTGTCTGATGTGGGACGGGCGACTAACCCCTCCGGTGCTACAAGCGGGATGCTCCTTTTTGAACCTGCTATAACCCGCATGTCTTATTCCCACTTTCCCGAAAGAGCATCAAGTGAAAGCAAAAGAGCGTTTCTTACAGCCTTCCTTCTTATCGCTTCACGTTCGCCTTCAAAGTGAAACTCTCTTGTCACGACCATATCCTTATAGGCACAGGAGATAAAAACAGTACCAACGGGTCTTTCAAAAGTCCCGCCGTCCGGTCCCGCATAGCCCGTTGTTGAAAGTGCAATGTCAGTGAATGCTCTTTGCTTTGCACCGAGAGCCATCTGCCTTGAAACCTCAGGGCTTACTGCAGTATGGGAAAGCAGTGCCTTTCTTGAAACTGAAAGTATCTCTGCCTTCATCTCGTCGGAATAAGTGACAAAGCCGCCGGGAAAGACCTCTGATATGCCGGGTACTGAAACAAGCGCGTCCGAAAGAAGACCTCCGGTACAGGACTCCGCAACAGTGATGCGAAGATTCATTTTTTTGAGCAATAGAAACAGTTCTTTTGAAAGCTCCTTAATTGAAAGAGCGGTTGAATAAAGACCTTCCATCATTTCTGCTCCTTCAGGACCTCTTTGTTCTTTACAACATAGTCGATCATAGAGATGACCGTAAGCGCCAGAGATACCCACATCAGTATCTGCTCTATCACATAGATCACATTATTATCAATGTGAAGGACCATGACGATTATCATTATCATTGAAAAGGCTGTCTTGAATTTTCCCCACCAGCCGGCGGCGATCACCTTTCCGTTCTCAACTGCAATGAGACGGAAGCCGCTGATGAAGAACTCGCGCGCCACAACGATGATCGTAAACCAGGCTGGAAGCCAGGAAAGAGAAGTAAGGCAGATCATCGCGGATACAACGAGAAGCTTGTCCGCAAGAGGATCCATGAATTTCCCAAAATTCGTAATGAGATTCCTCTTTCTCGCGATATGACCGTCCAGAAAATCTGTGATCGATGCTGCTATAAAAATAATGTCCGCGATCACCCTCATGAGAAATTCGTCCGGCCATGCAAGAAGCAGAACGACAAAGAACGGTACCATGATAACCCTGAGTATCGTCAGCTTGTTTGGCAGATTCATTCTACAAGTACTCCTCTGTAATCATAAGCATTTGCTTCTTCTATCCTGGTCTTCACAAGAGTTCCGGCCATAAGGGGGGACTCTTTTGGTATGAAAAGATATGAGTCGATATCAGGAGCATCCCTGTATATCCTTGCGATGACGCAGCCCTCATCAGGAAGATATCCGTCAACAATGGCATCATAGGTATGCCCTATAAGCTTCTCTGAAAGCTTCTTTGAAATGTCCTGTTGAAGAGTCATTACTTCATCAAGCCATCTCTCCTTTGTCTCTTTTTTGACCTGTCCCCTGAACGTTGCGCTCTTCGTTCCCTCTTCCTTTGAATAGCAAAAGGCACCGAGATGGTCAAACTTCATATCGCTGATAAAGGAAAGAAGTTCTTCGTGGTCTTCCTCTGTCTCTCCGGGAAAGCCGCACATAACTGTGGTCCGAAGAGCGATATCGGGGATGATGGAACGCATCATATTGATGTTTTCGATGAGTTCTTCTTTTTTGGTCTTTCTCCCCATACGCTTTAATATCCTGTCGGAACAGTGCTGAATGGGAATATCAAGATAATGAGCGACCTTTTTGTTCCCCGCGATCGAAAGCAAAATATCCTCTGTAACTTCCTCAGGGTAGGCATACATTATCCTGATCCTTGATACATTCTCAAGCTCTGAAAGTCTTGATATCAGATCCGGAAGCGCTTTTTTTCCGTAAATATCGGTTCCGTAGAGCGTAGTCTCCTGCGCTACTACTATGACCTCCGAAAGAGAGCCGTTAGTCATCTTTCCCGCTTCAAGCACAAGGTCTTCTATGGGATATGACCTGTAGGGCCCCCGCATAGAAGGAATGACGCAATAAGTACAGCACTTGTTGCAGCCTTCTGCTATCTTCAGCGGAAAGCTTGAGGACGGAAAGGAACGTATCCTGCCCTTTGAGATATCGGGAAGGATCGAAAGATCCTTGAAAAATGCCTTCTTTTCGCCGTAAAGAGCTGCCTTTACGGCAGGAACTATCTCGTCGTATGCGCTCGTTCCTACAATGCAGTCAACCTCAGGAAGGGACTTCTTTATCTCCTCCCTGTATCTTTCTGCCATACATCCCGTAACTATAAGACCTTTGAGATGACCGCTGTTTTTGAGCGACCCCAGAGAGATTATATTGTCTATGCTCTCGGAAAGCGCGTCATTTATAAAACAGCAGGTGTTAACGATCGCGACGTCAGCTTCTCCTTCATCATCTGTAATGGATAGTCCCTCCGCTGAAAGGAGTGAAAGCATATGTTCCGTATCGCAGAGATTTTTGTCGCAGCCTAATGAATTAACGAAAACCTTCATTCTTCATCGGAAGAAGCATCATTTCCTTCTTCCATATCCTCAGCGACTGTCTCATCTTCGTCGTACTCCTCTTCCTCGCCAAGAGAATCCAATGCTCTTCCCCTGTCAGACTTTTTCGCTTCGCTCTTTAGCTTTTCCTCTTCGCGGCGTCTTGCCTTCTCCTCGCGGATCCTTTCGTCGTAGGCGGCCTGCTTTTCTCTTTCAGACTTGACTTCGTCCTCGGTAAGTATCTTAAGGACTCCCGAGTTCAACTCATCAACTGCAATGGAAAGAGGCTTCTTCCCTCTGGTATTAGTGATAAGCGGATCGCGGCCGTCTATTATCTGTCTTGCTCTCTTTGCAGTAGCGCAGACTATGCTGTAGCGGCTGTTGATCACAGGCTCCTCACCTACGATGGCATCCTTGTTTACCACCTTCATAAGTTCTACATAAGAAGGATGTATCATATAAAAAACTCCTTTCAAAAAAAATCATTTTTTGTAAGCGGAAAGTTCCTTCTGCATCTTTTCTATCATTGCAGAATTTCTTTCTGTACGAAGTATCTCACATTCAATAATATCATGAACCTCTTTGACCGCAGCAGAAACTTTATCATTTACTATAAGATAATCATATTTGCCCATGAGAAGCGACTCCTTTGATGAGATCGAGAGCCTGTTTTCTATTTCCTCCATACTCTCTGTCTTTCTTCCCACAAGCCTTGATTTAAGGGCCTCTGCGCTTGGCGGCGTCACAAAGAGGAGAACTGAATCAGGGAATATCTTTCTGACCTGAAGTGCACCGTTCACCTCAATCTCAAGGAGAACATCCTTCCCTTCATCAACGAGACGGTTCACATACTGCTTGGGCGTTCCGTAATAATTTCCGGAAAACTCGGCATATTCAAGGAGCTCATCATTTTTGATCATCTCCTCGAATTCCTCTCTTGTCTTGAAGAAGTATTCCCTTCCATCCTCCTCACCGATCCGCTTGTTCCTGGTGGTCGCAGAGATCGAGAGGTTGTACCTTCCCGGATATTCCTCAAGAAGATGCTTCATTATGGTTCCCTTACCGGCCCCGGAAAAGCCTGAAAGAACTGTGATCAAACCTTTTCTTTTCATGGCATTACTCCAGATTCTGAATCTGTTCCCTGATCTTTTCTATAACGGTCTTCATCGAAACGCCTATGGTGTCTGTCATCACATCGACTGATTTTGAGAGGATGGTATTTGCCTCGCGGTTCATCTCCTGTGAGAGGAAATCAAGCCTCCTCCCGACCTCACCCTCCTTTTGAAGGACAGTTTTTGTCTCCTTCACATGGCTCTTCAGCCTCACTATCTCCTCGTCTACGCAGATCTTGTCCGCATACATGGTGACTTCAAGTGCAAGGCGGGACGAGTCTATCCCTTCTGTAATATCCGAAAACTCCGAAAGCTTCTGACTTATCTTTTCTTTGTAGGAGGCTATGATCTCGGGCTCACGTTTTTCGATCTCAGAGACATAAGAAAGAAGCTCATCTGTCTTTTGAAGAAGATCCTTTACAAGACGCTCACCCTCGCTTTTTCTTGCATTAGAAAAGCCGCAAAGAGCATTCTCAAGTGCATCATCAAAAAGCTTTGTGATCTCATCCTCATCAGTCTGTTCTGTGACCTTTTCAAAAACATAGGGAAGAGCCGAAAGAGCAGATGCGGTCATATCATTTTTGATGCCAAAGTTCCTTTCCATCTCCTTTGCTCCCTCAAGGTAGCTTTGGGCAATGTTCGGATTGTATTTTAGGCTGACATTTTCGTTTGTGTTCCCTTCAAATATAACAAAAACATCGACCTTTCCCCTGACTATCCTCTTTCTGATCGTATCCCGAAGACGCATCTCAAGAAAAGAAAGCTCACGGGGCATCCTTACCGAAATATCCAGGAACCTCTGATTTACGGACTTGATCTCTATTGTAAGCCGACCGGGAATCCCTTCAGTCGTGCACTGACCGAAGCCCGTCATGGAATTAGCCATAAAAGTAAACGCCTTTCTTTTTCAAAACCGATATTATATTATAGTTAAATCCATTTTCAACGTCAATGAAACAAAGGGGTCTTTACAAGATGGCTTTTGACGGCATAACGATAAACGCACTTTCAGACGAACTGAACAGAAAACTGATGGGCGCAAGCATTTCAAAGATAGCCCAGCCTGAAAAGTATGAACTTCTTTTCACGATCAAGGGAGGAGCGAGTGAAGGCGCTCTCTTTCTCTTCGCCTCCGCAAACGCCTCTCTTCCGCTCCTTTATCTCACAAATGAAAAGAAGAAAAGTCCGGACACCGCCCCTGCCTTTTGCATGGCTATGAGGAAATACTGTCAGGGTGGACGCATCATATCAGTCGAGCAGGTCGGCTTTGAAAGAGTGATAAGGCTTACTTTCTCCCATCGCGGCGAAATGGGCGATGTGGCTGATTTTCGCCTTTATTTTGAGATAATGGGGAGGCATTCAAATATTATCCTCACTGATCAAAATGATGTGATCATCGATGCCATAAAGAGGATCAACTCCTCTGTAAGCTCTGTCCGGGAGGTTCTGCCACAAAAACCCTATTTCATTCCTTCTCAGAAGGGGAAATGCTCACCCTTTTCGGTCGACGAAGAGAACTTTTCAAAATTGGTCTTTACGGGGAATAGGACTATCGAAAAAGCCATCCTCGATTCATTTACGGGCTTTGGAACACTGATATCCTCTGAGCTTGCCTTCAGGAGCGGCTTATCAGCTGACTCCCATGTGGATTCGCTTTCAGTTCCGGAAAAAAATGCCCTCTATTCCTCATTTTGCACTCTTATAAAAGATCTTTCAGAAAAGCGCTTTTCTCCTGCTATCTATATCCCGTCATCAAAGCTTGATTCCCCGGAGTTTTGCGCCGTCGATCTTTTGTCACTTTCCGATATGGAAAAAAAGTCCTTTGATTCAGTATCTTCCATGCTTGAAGCCTTCTATTCCGGAAGGAATCATGAGGATAATATCAGGCAAAAGACGGAGAGCCTCAGGAAGACTGTTGAGACACTGCTTTCCCGTGACCGAAAGACCCTTCTTCTCCAGGAAAAGCAGCTTGATGATACAAAAAAAGCAGATCGTTACAGACTTTTTGGCGAACTCCTCCAGGCCTACGGATACAATCTGAAAGGCGGCGAGAGCAAACTCATCGCAAATGATTATCATACAGGAGAGGATATTACCATCCCTCTTGACAAAGACCTTTCCGCCATCGAAAACGCAAAGCGCTATTTCAGAAAATATGACAAGTTGAAGCGCACAAAGGAATCGCTTGAAGAGCGTATCAAAACCACAAGAGACAATATTGAAATACTCTCATCAATCCTGACCTCGCTTTCATTTTCAGATGACGAAAGAGATATCGCAGAGATAAGGCAGGAGCTTTATTTCCACGGCTTCATCAAAAAAAGCGGTATGAAGAAGGGCGCAAAAAAAGAAAAAAAGGCCGCTCCTCTTTCCTTCAGGACAAGGGACGGCTTTTTGATCTATGTCGGTAAAAACAATTATCAAAACGAAGAGGTCACCTTCAAACTGGCAACCGGAAAAGACTGGTGGTTTCACTCAAAGACCATACACGGAAGCCATGTGATATTAAAGACTGATGGCAAAGAGCCCTCCGACGAAGCTTTTCTTTCCGCCGCCCAGGTTGCCGCTTATTTCTCCGAGGGGCGTGAGCAAAACAAGGTCGAGGTAGACTATGTCCTGAAAAAGGAAGTCAAAAAGACACCCGGGACAAAGACCGGCTTTGTCATCTATTATACAAACTATTCGATGGTAGTAACCCCGACCCTCGAAAACGTGGAACGGCTTGATTGATCACAGGTTTTTGTAAAGTCCGGTCTCTTTTTCAGAAAGAAGATTTGAAAGCTCACTGTATTTATCCGAAAGAAGCCCGCTCGAATCCTTAAGAATAAAGTCTGCGTCCTCGGCAGCAGCCTTTATGAGCATCTCATTTCCGGAAAGTTCTTCGTAAGAAAAGCCATCCCCCCTGTCACCGCTCTGTCTGATACCGTTCAGGTCTCCCGGTCCCCGCTCCTTCAAGTCCTCATTTGCTATGTAAAAGCCGTCATTTGATGAACTTATTACGGAAAGCTTTTTGTCAGGTTCCTTTTTTTGAGAACAATCCATGAAGATGCAGTAGCTCTGGCTCTCTCCTCTTCCAACCCTTCCCCGCAGCTGGTGGAGCTGCGAAAGGCCGAACCTCTCGGCATTTTCTATCATGATCACTGTAGCGTTTGGAACATCTATCCCGACCTCAATGACAGTCGTTGATACAAGGATATCAGCTTTTCTTTCATAGAAGTCCTGCATTATTTTGTCCTTTTCTTCATCACTCATCCTTCCGTGAAGGATCAGGACCTTTATGTCTTTCCCAAGCACCTTTTGAAGTTTGTCCTTGTATGTCATCACATCGCATACATCGGGCTTTTCATCATTGTTCTCAACAAAGGGACAGATCACATAGCACTGGTGTCCCGCCTTTATCTCCTTTTCCATAAACGAATAGGAGGCCTTTCTTTTCTGCGGATTAACGAGGGCGTTTTTTATGGGAAGGCGGTTTTTCGGCTTGTCTTCAATTACCGTGATATTCATTCCCTCATAGAGTATCAGGGCAAGAGTACGCGGGATCGGCGTCGCGGAAAGAAGGATGGAGAAGGGATGCAGGCCTTTGTCCATAAGCGCCTTTCGCTGCTTCACTCCAAAACGATGCTGTTCGTCTGTGATCACTATCCCGACATTTTCATATTCCCGCGCCTTTGTGATAAGGGCAGAGGTCCCGATTATAAAAATGCCTGAAGACTTCTTTATCTTTTCAAGAGCCTCTTTCCTCTTTGCTCCCTTCACATCCGAATTCAGGAGCACTACGTCATAGGGAAGAGAAAAGTCCTCGATATACTTTTTGAAGGTAATGAGATGCTGCTTTGAAAGAACCTCAGTCGGTGCCATGAGAAGAGCCTTGTAGCCGTTTTCAACCATGAGGAGCATTGAGAGAAAAGCTACGAGGGTCTTTCCGGATCCAACATCCCCCTGGATAAGCCGCTCTGTGACAACAGGTCCATTGAAATCTGATGTGATATCAGAAATTGCCTTCTTCTGTCCCTCGGTAAGAGGATAAGGAAGTCTATGCACCACTCTGTCAAACTCTTCCTTTTTTTCAAGATGAAAGGTGTTTTTTACTCTTTCACCGGAAGCATCCATCTTTTCCTTCAGAAGGAAAAAAAGAAAATCGTTGTAACAAAGCCTTTCCTTAGCGGCCTTAAGCTTCTCCATATCATCCGGAAAATGGATGTCAAAAAGGGCCTTTGAAAGGGGCGGCAAAGCTCTTCTCAAAAGAAGCTCATCCGGAAGAAAATCCTTCATCTCACCCTTTGCCTCAAAGGCCGCCATTACCGCCTTTTTCACCGTATTGTTTGAAAGACCCTTCGTAAGGGGATAGACCCCTTGCGGAAAGCGCATCATCTCATCATATTTTTCGGAAGAAAAGGTGAGCGGCTGCTCAAGGCTTACCTTTCCATCCCTTGATATCTCCTTCACAAGGCCGTAGAAGACATAGCTTTCGCCGGTCATAAGGGTAGACCTTAGATAAGGCATATTGAACCAGACCATTTCAAGCTTAATTCCGTTTTTGTCAATTCCCTTCATGATCGTGACATTAACTCTTCCCTTTTTTACCGTCGCTCTTTGGTCGACGCACATGAAAAAAGCCTGCTTCTGTCCTACTAAAATCTCCTCATATGAGCTTACGGGCTTTTTGTAAAGATAATAAGCCCTTGGAGCATAGGCTATCAGATCATCAAGGGTATAGATGTTCAGTTTATTAAAAAGGGCTTCGGTTTTTTCACCGATGCCCTTCAGAGTCCTTATTGAAGATACATTTTCATCTGTCATCAGGATAGTCACTCCACTGAAATGATAAAGTAGTAAACCGGCTGCCCGCCCTCTTCAATCTCAAATTCAATCTCCGGAAAGCTTTCTCTGAGCCGCTCTTCGATCTTTTTCAGTTCTTTTTTCTTTACGTCCCGGCCAAAGTATACCGTAACAAGAGAGCTTTCCTCAGTAAGCATGGAATTCAAAAGTTCTACGAAGGTCTCCTGGATATCGGGATTTACAGAAAGAAGACCCTTGTCTCCGATCCCCATGTAATCACCCTTGTGGATCTCATGATCATTGATCTTCGTATCCCGGACCGCATAAGTGATCTCAGCGGATTTCACGGCGTCTATCTCTTTAAGCATCCTCTTCGCGTTGTCGTGGGCAGACTCCTCGGGAATATAATTGATGAGAGCCGAAATACCCTGTGGAATGGTCTTTGTGGGAAGGACTATGACCTCACAGTCCGTAGCTATATCACGTGCCTGGTTCGCGGCAAGGATGATATTCTTGTTGTTCGGAAGAACTATACATGTTTTGGCGTTTGCCTTCTTTACAGCCTTTAATATATCCTCCGTGGAAGGATTCATCGTCTGTCCGCCTTCTATGACGAAGTCCGCGCCAAGCTCCTTAAATATAGAATTCAAGCCCTTTCCGATCGATACCGCAACGAAGGCGATCTCCTTCTTTTCAGAGACATGCTCCTCTTTTTTGATCTGCTCCTTTGGAGCACTCTCCGTCTCCGGTCTCTTGAAAAACTCGGTGAGAGGATTGTCACCCTTTTTCTTCGGTTCAAGGCGGTCATTTACAATTGAGACCGAGGTCAGGGGACCGAAGGAAAGCGCTTTGGTGAGTACATGTCCGGGATCGTTTGTCCTCAATGTAACGCAGACATCCTCGACAGTCCTTGAAATATAAACATTTTCACCGATGGAAGCATAATAACGCTTCATCTCTGACTCGTCTGAATCCGTAAATACTGCGGACGGAAGTATCCGAAAGGCTGCCTCGTATGAAAAAGCAGATTCCTCTTTTTCCTCTTCCTTTTTTTCCTCATCAAAGGATTCAAGGGAAAGGTCTATCTCCTTGCCCTGAAGAAAATCTCTGACTCCCTGAAGCACGCATACGAGCCCCTGCCCGCCTGAGTCAACAACTCCCGCCTCTTTTAAGACCGGAAGCATCTCGGGAGTTTTTTTCAATATCTCCTCTGCTTCCCTTGCGATCTCCTCTGCAAAGAAAACTATGTCATCGGTAGACTCTGAGAGGCTCTTTGCCTTTTCCGCCGCACCTCTTGCCACAGTGAGTATCGTTCCCTCCATGGGCTTCATGACAGCCTTGTAGGCGGTATCACAGGCGTTTTGCATTGCAAGCGAAAGTTTTTTTACGTCAAGCGTCTTTTCAGTCTTTATCAGCTTTGTAAAACCTCGCAAAAGCTGTGACAAAATAACACCGGAATTTCCTCTTGCTCCTCTAAGGGATCCGGAGGACATAGCCTTGCAGACAGCGGCCATATCATTCTCGGAAGCGGCGACTACCTCTTTTGCGGCCGCCATTATCGTAGCGGTCATATTGGTTCCTGTATCGCCGTCAGGAACCGGGAAGACGTTCAGTTCATTTATGAAATCCTTGTTTTTTTCGATGGTCTTCGCGCCTGAGAGGAAGCATTTTGATATCTGTGACGCATCGATCGAAGTCATGCCCATTTTTGAAAAAATACCTCCTTAATCGATGACGCGAAGCCCGTCAATATAGATATTTATACGCCTTACCTTCATACCGGTGAACTCCTCGACCTTGTATTTTACGGTCTCTCTGAGATTGTCGGAAACTGTGCCTATACTTATGCCGTATGAAATAATGAGATGAAAATCAAAAGATATCTCATTATTTTCATCAACATTGACATCTATCCCATGTGACAGATGATCCTTTTTAAGAAGCTTTACCAGGCCATCCCTCATGTTTACGGCAGCCATCCCGACGATCCCGAAGCATTCTACCGCTACGGCACCGGCAAAATTCGCGATAACATCCGTATCGATGATCACCTTTCCGTTTGAGTTTTCAAATGTACCGAGTCCCTGCATAAGGTTCCTCCTCAAATTTAACGTATTGCCCCCTCAACACAAAAAATGCGTTATAAATTATAAAAAAAATCCCTGTAAAAAACAATTGCTTTTTGTGCTTGCGTTTTGCCACTTCCTCTGATAATATGTTCAAGTTGTATTTTTGCTGAAGCGATCAGGAGGTGAATATAGATGGCAAAATGTGATATATGCGGAAAGGGCGCTCATTTCGGTATCAAGGTGAGCCATTCGCACAGAAGGTCAAACCGCATCTGGAATTCAAATGTGAAATCTGTAAAATGCATTGTTGACGGCTCACCCAAGAGACTTCATGTTTGCACGAGCTGCCTTCGAAGCAAAAAAGTTGAAAGAGCTTAAGCTTAAGCTTGATTTCAATTCAAAAAACGCTGCAGAGTCATCGCTCTGCAGCGTTTTCTTTTTCAGCCATTCATCTCGCTCTTTACTTCAGAATCCTTGAAGACCTCTTCTTTTATAGCCTCGCCCGCTACCTCTCTCGCTTTTACTTCCTCCTCGGAATCCGCCGCGTGAGACTTCTTGCTCATAAACTTCTCCACAAAATCGGGAATCATATCAAGAAGCTTGTCAAGACCTGTATGCGTCGCGATATTTATGAGCCTTGCGTTTCCGTCCTTTAAAACGAGGACTGCTGAGGGAGAGAGCTTTCCGCCCATACCTCCGCCGGAACCGCTCGAGTTGTTTGAGAAAGCACCGGCACCTGCTCCGAAGGAAACATTCACAAGAGGAACTATTACGGTATCTCCTACATGTACAGGCTCACCGACCACTGTCTTTGCAGAAAGATAAGCATCCATCCCCTCCATAAGGGACTTCACTGCAGAATCAAATACAACTGTTTCTTTTTCCATTT
>CAMVHB010000032.1 GCA_947167155.1 uncultured Lachnospiraceae bacterium
TAGTGCGCTATGACGGAACGACCTTTGAGAGGCTTGATTCCTCAAACGGCCTTTCAAACGGAAAGTGCATATTTGAAGACGGTGATGGACGCCTTTGGATAGGCACAAATGACAACGGCGTTGTGGTGCTTGACAGGGACAGGACAAAGAGCACCCATCTTACCTACAAGTACGGCATCCCCTCATCCACGATCAGAGCTATTTCCGAGGATAATGAAGGACTTGTCTATGTGGGGACTACGGATGGCATCTGCTATGTCGACCGGAACATGAACATCAAAAAGATAGAGGATGAAAGGCTGAAGGACGCTTATGTCCTTGGCTTTTCAAAGGACGAAAGCGGAACCATATACGGGACCAGCCGGGACGGCGCCGTATTTTCGATGTCAGGCGGAAGGGTGAAGGAGTTCTACAGCGCGAAGGATCTTGGGGCGTCAAAGTTCACATACATCTATGCGGGAGACGGCGACATCTATCTTTCCGACTCCGATGGGAGCCTCTACAAAGGGCGTTTCGGGGATGATGTCTCAAAGCTTCAAAAGATTGATATGCCAAAGGGGCTCAATATCAATTATATAACCCGTGCCGCGGACCGCATCTTTGTCATCGCGGAATCCATAGCCGGCTACCTTGACGGAGAAAAATTCAATGTTTTGTCAGACCTTCCGCTCAAAAGCTCCATAGAGATGGTGACCGAGGACTATCAGGGCAACCTCTGGTTTGCCTCAACCCGTCAGGGAGTGTGCAAGGTGGTGACATCGAATTTCAGGAATATCTCAAGGGCAGCAGGCCTTCCGGAGGATGTCGTGAACACGACCTGCCTGTCCCGCGGACAGCTCTATATCGGGACGGACCAGGGCCTCCAGGTACTTGACGAAAATGAGAAGAGCGTTTCAAACGCCCTTACGGAAAGGCTTTCCGGTGTCCGTATCCGCTGCATTGTCGCTGATGACAAAAACAATATCTATATCGCGACCTACAAGAGCGGCGACGGGCTTTTGATCTATACCGCTTCCGGAGAGATCCTTACTCTCAATGAAGCAAACGGTTTTTTAAATAATGATGTAAGATGCATCACCAAAGCCTCCGATGGAAGTCTGCTTGTGGGAACGAATTCCGGCGTTTCCATCATAAAAGACTTCAGGCAGCAGGAAGTAATAGATCATGGCTCGGGCCTTGAGAATACCGTAGTCCTGACAATTGAAGAGGGCTTTGACGGCTCGTTTCTGATCGGGACCGACGGAGGCGGGATCTATATCAGGGACAAAAACGGCCTTTCAAAGAAGGGGCGTGATGACGGGCTTACCAGTGATGTCATCCTTCGTATCAAGAGAGATGATGAAAAGAACGTCATCTGGGTCATTACCTCAAATTCGATCGAGTATATCGAAAATGACTCGATCATTGATGTAAAGGATTTCCCTTATACCAACAATTTTGATATCTATCAGGGCAGCGACGGGAACAGATGGATATTATCCTCCTTCGGAATTTACTGTGTGAAGGCTGACGATCTTCTGAAGGCCGGGACCTTTGATTACAAGGTCTTTGGTACCGCAAACGGCCTCACCTCGGTTCCTACCGGAAACGCCTTCTCCTGCATGGATGATAACGGAGATCTTTATATAGCCGGGCGGACGGGAGTCTGCAGGATGAATACAGAGAACTTTTTCCAGAATTCAGGAAGACTGAAGCTTGCGGTCAGAAGCATTGACTGTTCGGAAGGGACAGTGCTTCCAAATGAAGATGATATCTATGTGATCCCCAAGGATGCCGGCCGTATCAAGATAATGGCCTCGGTACTCAACTATGACCTTACGAATCCGTATGTAAGACTCTATCTTGAGGGCGCAGGGGACGAGGGCATCACGGCCTATCAGGACAGGCTGATACCGCTCGAATATACCGGACTTAATTACGGCGATTATACCCTTCACATTCAGATACTCGACGAGTCGACGAAGGCCGTCCTTCAGGACGAGACCTACGCTGTCAGGAAGGAGCCGAAGCTCCTCGAGCTCATGGCCTTTCGTATCCTGATGATCGCGGCCGTCGCGGCATTGGTGGGCCTCATCGTATGGCGCATCATGTCCGGGACCGTCATCAGGAAGCAGTACAAAGAAATAGCGGCTGCGAAGGAGGAGGCGGAGCGCGCAAACAGCGCGAAATCAAGGTTCCTCGCGAATATGTCCCATGAGATCCGCACCCCTATCAATACCATCATCGGTATGGATGAGCTGATCCTTCGTGAAGAAGCTTCTGATGTGCCGCGGCCTTATTATCTTTCAATGATGGGCTACGCAAGCGATATCAAGTCAGCGTCAGAGTCCCTGCTCTCACTCATAAATGATATCCTTGACGTCTCAAAGATAGAGTCCGGAAAGATGAACCTTGTTGAGGTGGAGTATAATGTCGAAGACCTGATCCGCTCGCTCGTCACCATGATAAGGGTCAGGAGCGAAGAAAAGAAGCTTTCCTTTGATCTCGATATCGATCCCGCCATACCGAAAAGGCTCTACGGCGATATGGGAAAGATCAAACAGGTCGTTTTGAATCTCCTTACAAACTCCGTCAAGTATACAAGCGAGGGAGGCCTTTCACTTTCAGCATCTGTCGTGAAGGAGGAGGACAATTACATTACTGTCTGCTACAGGGTGGACGACACCGGGATGGGCATCAAGGAAGAGGATATCAAGAGACTCTTCTCAGCCTTTGAGAGAATGGATGAAAAGCGCAACAGTGCCATCCAGGGTACCGGCCTCGGACTCAATATCTCAAAGCAGTTCGCAGAGCTGATGGGCGGAGAACTGAAGTGTGAGAGTGAGTACGGGAAGGGGTCGAGCTTCATCTTTACTGTCAGCCAGAGGATAGTCGATCACGCTCCGATGGGGGTCTTCATAGAAAACAAGGAAGAGGCCATCGGTCCATACAAGCCGCTCTTTGTAGCGCCTGATGCGTCAGTCCTCGTGGTCGACGACAATCCGATGAACCTCACCGTCATCAAGGGGCTCCTTGCCGCCACAAAGGTCTTTGTGACGACTGCGGTCTCCGGAGAGGAGTGCCTTGAAAGAGTGAAGGAGAACAAATATGATGTAATACTCCTCGATCATCTGATGCCCGGAATGGATGGCATTGAGACTCTTGAAAAACTTCGGGACAAGAATTACACGATGCCGGTCTATGCAATGACAGCAAATTCCGAGCCTGAGGATGGCTATTACAAGTCGCTTGGTTTTGACGGCTATCTCGCAAAGCCTATTGAGGCAAGGTTCCTTGAAGAGCTTATATTAAAGCATATTCCGGGAGATATAGTACAAAGGATCGAGGACCCTTCCGGGGAACAGGAGACCGAACTCACGGAAGAGTACAAGTGGCTTGAAGAGATTGAAGAGATAAAGACAAAGGACGGCGTAAAAAATGCCGGCGGCGTATCGAATTATCTTTTCTCCGTGAAGCTGTTTTTTGAGACTGCGGACGAAAATGCAAAGGTCCTTCACAAGGCTTATGTCGAGGATGATATAAGAAATCTTACAGTGAAAACACATGCCATGAAGACCTCGCTTCGCATCATAGGAGCAAATGAGCTTTCGGAGGAAGCACAGAAACTCGAGGATGCAGGAAAGAGCGAGGACAGAGGCTATATCGAGGCAAACTTCGATGGCTTCCTTGAGAAGCTCCATCGGATCCGTGAGAAGCTTTCAAACATAGCGCCGGAGGAGGCAAGAAGAGAAAAGCTGATACTTCCTCCCATTTCCGAAGAGGAGATAGAGGACGCAATAAATACATTAAACGAACTCATTCCCGCAATGGACTATGATGCGGCCGAGATGGTGATCAACGAAGTGCTTTCACACAGGCTTTCAGATCGTGATGAAACGCTTTTCTCCGGTCTCTCTGTCGCTCTTAAGAAATTTGACTGGGATGCTATGGAAAAGATAATGAAAGAGCAGAAGCTTGAAAAAAGATAATTGTTTTCGGAGGAAACGATGACAGAAACAAATATACTCATCATTGGAGGAAAAGAATCCTTTATCATAAGGGTCCTAATGAAAAAGCTTTCCGATGCGGGTATTCATCCCGTTTTTACGGAGCCGTCGATAGACGCTGTAAATGAGCTCTTTTCTAAGGTCAATCTCGTGACATATTATCTTGAGCCGCATGAGCAGCCTTCGGCCGAAATACTCACATATCTTTCCGACCATCTGCGACAGGACGGGAAGCAGATCATCCTCATTGGTGAGCCCAATGACACCGATGATGTAAAGAAGGTCCTCCACAGCAGCGTGGTATACAAGGTCTTCAAGCGACCGCTCGATTATGATGCATTTATAAGTGCCGTGAACCTTCAGAGCTTTGAGGCGGATGAGGGACTCAACAAAAAGAGCATCCTGATAGTGGATGACGACCCGAACTATATGAGCCTCATTCGTGAATGGCTGAAGGATACCTACAAGGTCTCGATGGCGACCTCCGGCCTTCGCGCGATGAAGTGGCTCGGCGCCGAGAACAAGGTGGATCTCATACTGCTTGATTACGAGATGCCCGTGACTGACGGACCGCAGGTGCTTGAGATGCTCCGGAGCGATGAAGAGACAAAGCGCATCCCCGTTATCTTCCTTACCGGAAGAGGGGACAAGGAAAGCGTGATGTCCGTAATGAGTTTGAAGCCCCAGGGCTATCTTTTGAAGACCATAAGCCGCGCTGAGCTTCTCGAGAAGCTCACAGGATTTTTCGACAGGATATAAGGGAGGTGTCTTATGAGCCAGGCTGACAGGCTGTTCATTGACATGTGCACAGACATACTTGAAAACGGGACGTCCACCGAGGGCGAAAAGGTGCGCCCGCACTGGCCCGACGGGAAGAGTGCCTACACGATCAAAAAATTCGGCGTCATAAACCGCTACGATCTTTCAAAGGAGTTTCCGATACTCACTCTCCGGAGAACCGGCCTCAAAAGCTGCACGGATGAAGTGCTTTGGATATGGCAGAGAAAATCCAATAATATCAAGGACTTAAAGCCCCATATCTGGGACGAGTGGGCGGATCCGGACGGCTCTATCGGAAAGGCCTACGGTTATCAGCTTGCGCAGAAGGCTTATTATCCCGAAGGGGAGATGGACCAGGTGGATCGGGTGCTTTATGACTTAAAGCACAATCCCTTTTCAAGAAGGATAATGACGAACATGTATGTCCACTCCGATCTTTGTGAGATGAACCTCTACCCCTGCGCTTATTCCATGGTCTTCAATGTCACGGAAAAAAAGGGACATGACAAGCTTATCCTGAATGGTATATTGAACCAGCGCTCCAATGACATCCTTGCGGCGAACAACTGGAATGTGGTGCAGTACGCCGTTCTCCTTCACATGATAGCCCAGGTTTCGGATATGGAGGTGGGAGAGCTCGTGCACGTGATAGCGGATGCGCATATCTATGACAGGCATGTGCCGATCATTAAGGAGCTTATCAGCAGAGAACCCTTCCCCGCGCCCGTCTTTCATCTGAATCCCGATGTAAAGGATTTCTATGACTTTACTCCCGATGATGTGAGCCTTGAAAACTACGAATACGGGCCCTCTGTCGGAGAGATTCCGATCGCGATCTGAGAAAGGACTGTTAATGAACCTGATAGTAAATGCGGACAAAAACTGGGGGATAGGAAGGAACAATTCCCTTTTGATCAGGATCCCCGAGGATATGAAATTTTTCAGAAGGATGACAAAGGGGAACGTCATAGTCCTTGGAAGACGGACCCTTGAGAGCTTTCCCGGCGGCGTCGCCCTTCCCGAGAGGACGAATATAGTGCTTTCGAAAAAGACTGATCTTAAGGCAGACAAAGCTATAGTCGTGCATGACGTCAACGCACTTTTTGAAGAGCTCCAAAAATATGATGACGATTCGGTCTTTGTGGTAGGCGGAGAGTCGGTATACAGAGAGCTCCTTCCCTATTGTAAAAGAGCCTATGTGACAAGGACAGACTATGAATACGACGCGGACAAGTATTTCCCCAACCTTGATGAAATGGAGGATTGGGTGAAAACCGGAGAGTCCGAAGAGCAGACTTACTTTGATATAGTCTACACCTTTGATATTTACGAAAACAATGCAGTGAAGGATCGAAGATAATGGAAATATCAGGAAGCGCGCTTTTTGTAAAGGCGCTGAAGGAGGAAGGGGTCGATACCGTCTTCGCCTATCCCGGCGGGAACAATACGGACCTTCTCGACGAGCTTTACAAAAATCCCGAGATCAGGGTCATACTCCCAAGGCACGAGCAGGCCCTTATACACGAAGCCGAGGGCTATGCGGAGGCCACGAACAAGCCCGGAGTCTGTCTTGTGACAAGCGGCCCCGGGGCTACGAATACAGTCACGGGGATCGCGGATGCGCATTATGATTCTGTTCCCCTCGTGATATTCACGGGGCAGGTGTCCCGTCCCCTCATTGGAAATGACGCTTTTCAGGAGGTGGATATAATCGGGATGACGCGCCAGATCGTCAAGTTCGGTTCTACGGTAAGAGAGAGGGAAAAGCTTGCCGAGCGGATCAAGATGGCCTTTCATATAGCAAACACCGGAAAGAAGGGACCTGTCATCCTTGATATACCAAAGGACGTTCAGACTGAGATGGGGGCTTCGGATTATCCGAAGGAGATCCATATGAGAAGCTATCGTCCGCCGGAGGGAGTACATGTCGGACAGTTGAAGAAGGCTTTTTCTCTCCTTCAATCGGCAAAGAAGCCTCTCATCCTTTCAGGTCACGGCGTGATGATGAGCGGGGCAGAGGACATACTCAAAGCCTTCGCCGAGACCATGAAGATACCTGTGGTCACAACCATCCTCGGAAACGGGGCAATCCCTGTGGGCAGCCCCTCCTTTGTAGGAAATGCAGGTATGCACGGGCGCTATGCCGCGAACATGGCGATCACCCACTGCGACGTACTTTTTTCGATCGGAACCCGCTTCAATGACAGGATCACAGGCGAGCTTTCCGATTTCGCAAAGAACGCAAAGATCATCCATGTGGACGTCGATACCGCTTCCATCTCAAGGAACGTGGTGGTCGACATTCCGGTTGTGGCTGACGCAAAAACAGCTCTTGAAAAGCTTCAGGAATGGGCCAAAGAACCTGAGGGAGCTTCCTTAAAAGAGCTTGATGATTGGCGCAATACCATAGCTTCCTGGGAAAAAGAGCATCCCCTCTCGCTTTCAGTTAAGGAAGGGGTCGATCCCAAAAAGGTAATGGAAGGGATAGACGAGGTATTCCCGGACTGCATCGTGACTCTTGATGTCGGACAGCATCAGATGTGGGCGACACAGTTCCTTCCCGTGAAAAGGGAGAGGCCTGTTATCTCATCAGGCGGACTTGGGACCATGGGCTTTGGCTTTCCTGCGGCGATAGGCGCAAAGGCTGCCTGCCCCGAAAAAAAGGTCCTTGCCATTACCGGGGACGGAGGCTTCCAGATGAACATGCAGGAGATGGCAACGGCAGTGGTTTCGGGGCTCCCTGTTACGGTCATTATCTTAAACAACGGATACCTTGGAATGGTAAGGCAGATGCAGGAGCTCTTCTACGATAAACGCTATGAGGCAACAAGCCTTTGCGATGAAAAGGGCGCATATGTTCCCGACTTTGTGAAATGGGCAGAGAGCTATGGTGTACCAGCTCTCAGGGTGGAAGAGGAAAAGGATATCGAAAGCGCTCTTTGTAAAGCCCGTGAAAGCGACGGACCCTTCGTGATAGAATTTATGATCCCTTCAGAGATCAATGTGCTTCCGATGGTAAAGAGTGGGACGCCGATAGACCAGATGATACTGGAGTAAGGGGAGTGAAAAATGGCAGGCAAGATGAAGAAGCGCTGGATAGCGCTTTATACTGAGAATGAGGTAGGAGTGCTCTCAAAGGTCTCCGGACTGTTTTCGGCGAAATCCTACAATCTGAACAGCCTTACCGTAGGCACCACGGAGCATCCGGATATATCAAGGATGACGATCTCCGTGGAGTCGGACGATGTGACCTTTGAGCAGATCAAAAAACAATTCAACTCGATGGTCGAGATAATAAAGGTAATAGATCTTACAAATGTGCCGATACATATGAAAGAGGTTCTTTTTGCAAAGATCAAGCAGATAGGACCCGAGGAGAAGGCAGAGGTCTTTAGGATAGCGGAGACCTTTTCGGTGAAGCCCGTTGATATCGGGACAGATGCCATTATCCTCGAAAGTACTCTTACGGAAAGAAAAAATGACGAGCTGGTTTCAATCCTCAGAAAGAGCTTCAAGCATATCGACGTGACCCGCGGGGGCGCAGTTGCCGTGGAGGGCATTAGTACATCCTGCCGATGAAAAAGAATGATCTTACAAAAAAAATAATCTGTCTCACTGTCCTTTCGGGGCTTACCTTTGCTACCCTTTTTTCAGTTCCCGTGGAAAACGCTCATGCTTCTTCCTATGAGGCCCAGTCAAAGCTTGACGAGCTGAAAAAACAGTCAGAGGAAAACGACAGGGCGATCCATGACGCCGAGGAAAAGAAAAAGGCGGCGGAGGCGGCAGTAGACCAGGCCGAGAGCATAGCCGCCCAGAGGCAGGAGAATGCCGACCGCTACAAGGCGCTCTACAATGATGTGAGGACGAACCTTGACCTTACAAAGCTTGAGGTCGAGGATATGAAGTATGAGCTTTCGCAGGTGAGCGAGTCATTAAAACAGACCGAGGAGGACGCGCGGAAGCAGTACGAGGCGATGAAGAAACGGATCGCCTATATGTACGAGCACAAGCTGAACAAAGACTTCTTTACGATAATGGCCGAAAGCGGTTCTTTTGCGCAGGCTCTGAACGAGATGGACAATGTCAGGGCCATAGCGGCCTATGACAGGACACAACTTCAGCGTTATCAGGATACGATGCAGGAAGTCGCAAAAAAGAAGGAAGAGGTTGAACAAAAACACGCAGAGCTTTCCCAGTTCCAGCAGGTTTTGAACAAGTCCGCGGGACAGCTTCAGAACCTCTATGCCGTGGCAGGAGAGGAGCTTCGTGAGGCGAGGGCCGATGTGAATCAGGCCGCGAACAATGCCCGGGCGGTAGAGCTCCAGCTCAAGGAATATGAATCAAAGAAGGCAGCCCTTTCCGACAGGCAGGCAGAAGCCCAGGCGCTTCTTGCACAGGCTATCGCAAAGGAACAGGCGGCCAGAGAGGCAGCAGGAAAGGAAAGAGAATATACGGGAGGCGCGGTGAGTGCGACCACTGATGAACTTACCTTCCTTGCAGCCACGATACAGGCCGAGGTCGGCATACTTCCGATGGAAGGAAAGCTTGCGGTGGGTTCCGTCATCATGAACCGTGTGAAGAGCTCCTACTTTCCCGATACGATAACAGATGTCATCACAAGTCCCGATCAGTTCACGACCTATACCATAGGCGCGATCGATTACATCCTTGAAAACGGCGGCCCAAATGAAGACTGCATGGAAGCGGCACGTCGTGTTGTAGCCGGAGAGCGGACCGGAGACTGGCTCTTCTTCATGACCGTGAAGGCGGCCGAACGTCTTCGGATAGCGCATTATGAGCTGGTCTGCGGCTGTGCCTTCTTCTACAAATGGGAGAGGCTGCCTGACCCCGAAGAACCGCAGGAGCCGCAGCAGCCTTCAGTGCCCGAAACACCGGCTGAACCTGAGCAGCCTTCGCAGCCTTCAGAACCCGAAACTCCGCAGCAGCCCGAGCAACCTTCGCAGCCTGAAACTCCTTCTGAACCCGTGCAGCCGGCAGAGCCTTCAGAGCCTGAGACACCGTCTGAACCCGAACAACCTTCAGAGCCGGAGACACCGCAGAAACCGGAGACTTCCGGTTGAGCATTTTCTACAAAAAAACTTGCCTGTAAACGCCCGTTGTACTATAATTTTTCTCGCTGGTACTTCGGGCGTTTATTTTTTTTACGGGTAATTGTTAAAATTTTAACACATATCTCAGAAGTGAATCCCGAAGTCAAAAAAATAATTGTTGTTTTCATCAGAAGGAGGCAAAAATGGCAGGAAAGGTTGTTATTGCCGGCGCATGCCGGACGGCAGTCGGAAAGATGGGCGGAGCGCTCTCCACGACACCCGCTGAGAAGCTGGGCTCCATAGTTATCAAGGAAGCGCTTACTCGCGCGGGCATTCCCGAGGACAAGTATGATCAGGTTGACGAAGTTCTGATGGGCTGCGTCATCCAGGCAGCCCAGGGACAGAACGTTGCGCGTCAGGCTTCGCTTCATGCGGGACTTCCCGTTACGGTTCCGGCCGTCACATTGAACGTGGTCTGCGGTTCGGGCCTTAACGCCGTGAACATGGCAGCCGACCTTATCAAGGCAGGCGACGCTGACATCGTTGTGGCAGGCGGTATGGAAAATATGTCAATGGCCCCCTTCGCTCTCGATAAGGCGCGCTTCGGTTACCGTATGAACAACGGCACGCTCATCGACTGCATGATCAAGGATGCTCTCTGGGACGCTTTCAACAATTATCATATGATGATCACAGCTGAAAACGTAGCCGAGCAGTGGCATCTCACAAGGGAAGAGCTTGACGAATTCGCATTATCCTCACAGAACAAGTGCGAGGCTGCTCAGAAGGCAGGCAAGTTCAAGGACGAGATCGTTCCCGTAGAGATCAAACAGAAGAAGGAGACCATCATCTTTGATACGGATGAAGGTCCCCGTGCAGGACAGACCATAGCTGACCTTCAGAAGCTTAAGTGCTGTTCAGGCAAGGAAGGCGGAGTCGTTACCGCAGGAAACGCTTCCGGAATCAATGACGGCGCTGCAGCAGTTGTCGTTATGTCTGAAGAAAAGGCAAAAGAGCTTGGCGTAAAGATAATGGCTGAATGGAAGGGCGGAGCTCTTGGCGGCGTTGATCCTTCGATCATGGGCGTTGGTCCCGTTGCCGCTACGGAAAAGGTAATGAAGAAGCTCAACCTTACAATTGATGACTTTGATCTCTATGAAGCAAATGAGGCATTTGCCGCTCAGAGCTGCGCAGTTGCAAAGGATCTCAAGTTCGATCCCGCAAAGCTCAATGTAAACGGCGGCGCTATCGCTCTCGGCCATCCTGTCGGAGCATCAGGCTGCAGGATCCTTGTTACGCTTCTTCACGAAATGAACAGGTCCGGCGCAAAGCGCGGTCTTGCAACTCTCTGCATCGGTGGCGGAATGGGCTGCGCGACTGTAGTTGAGAGGTATGAAGGTTAATTAATCATAAAGGAGGAAAATTTAAATGAAAGTAGCTGTAATCGGCGCCGGCACAATGGGCTCCGGCATCGCGCAGGCATTTGCGCAGTGCGGTGATGTTGAGAAGGTTTATCTTTGCGATATCAAGCAGGAATTCGCTGATGGCGGAAAGGGAAAGATCGAAAAGAACCTTGGACGTCTCGTAAGCAAAGAGAAGATGACTCAGGCTGATGCGGACGCTGTACTTGCAAAGATCGCGACAGGTCTTAATGAGATAGCGGTCGATCCCGATCTCGTAGTTGAAGCCGCTCTTGAAAAGATGGATATCAAGAAGGCCTGCTTCAAGTCTCTTATGGACGATATCGTAAAGAATCCCGACTGCGTTTTCGCTTCAAATACCTCATCCCTCTCCATCACGGAAATTGGCGAGGGTCTTTCAAAGCCCATCATCGGCATGCATTTCTTCAATCCCGCTCCCGTGATGAAGCTCATCGAGGTTATCTCCGGAAAGAATACTCCGAAGGAAATGACCGACTGTGTCGTTGAGATCTCAAAGAAGCTCGGCAAGATCCCCGTAAAGGTCAATGAGGCTCCCGGCTTCGTTGTAAACAGGATCCTTATTCCGATGATCAACGAAGGTATCCAGGTTTATGCCGAGGGCACATCCGATATCGAAGGCATCGATACCGCAATGAAGCTCGGCTGCAACCATCCCATGGGACCGCTTGAGCTCGGTGATTACATCGGTCTTGACATAGTCCTTGAGATCATGGATGTCATCTACAAGGGCACAGGAAATGAGAAATACAAGGCAAACGACCTTCTCCGCAAGATGGTGGAAGAGAAGAAGCTTGGCGTAAAGACAGGCATCGGCTTCTACAAATACAATGAGGACAGGACAAAGACACCCACTGATCAGTTGTGATTGAAAATAAAGGAGCAAAGATAAATGGATTTTTCATTGGATAAAAAGCATGCGCTTGCTCAGCAGCTCTTCAAGGAGTTTGCAGAGAAGGAAGTAAAGCCCAATGCGCAGGAAACGGACGAGACAGAGGTATTCCCGAGAGCGAATGTAGAAAAGATGGCAAAGGCCGGCTTCTTTGGGATCACGGTTCCGAAGGAATACGGCGGACAGGGCTGCGATCCCCTTACCTACGTAATGGCGGTAGAGGAGCTCTCAAAGGTCTGCGGTACAACAGGCGTTATCCTTTCAGCTCATTCCTCCCTTTGCGTGGATCCCATATTATTCTGGGGCACAGAGGAGCAGAAGAAAAAATATCTTCCCGATCTCGCATCAGGGAAGAAGCTCGGAGCCTTCGGACTTACCGAGCCCGGCGCCGGAACAGACGCTCAGGGCTGCCAGACAAAGGCTGTTGAAGACGGTGATTCCTGGGTATTGAACGGATCAAAGTGCTTCATCACAAACGGAAAAGAAGCAGAGATCTACTGTATCATAGCGATCACTGATATCGTTGAAGGAAAGCGCGGTCCCCAGAAGAAATTCTCGATGTTCATAGTTGAGAAGGGAACTCCCGGTTTCTCATTCGGAACGAAGGAAAAGAAGATGGGTATCAGAGGTTCATCAACCTATGAGCTTATCTTCCAGGATTGCAGGATACCGAAGGAAAACATGCTTGGAACAAGAGGCAAGGGCTTCAATCAGGCTATGCATACTCTTGACGGCGGGCGTATCGGTATAGCAGCTCAGGCTCTCGGTCTTGGCGAGGGTGCTATCGACTGCTGCGTCAATTTCGTAAAGGAAAGAAAGCAGTTCGGAAAATCGATCTCCGCATTCCAGAATACACAGTTCCAGCTTGCTGATATGGCCACAAGGATGGAGGCTGCAAAGCACCTTGTATATGCTGCAGCCTGTGCAAAGGCCACAAAACCTGTTTATTCCGTTGAAGCCGCGAAGGCAAAGCTCTTTGCAGCTGAGGCAGCTATGGATGTTACCACAAAGGCTGTTCAGCTCATGGGCGGCTACGGCTACATGAGGGATTATGATGTAGAGCGCATGATGCGTGACGCGAAGATCACGGAGATCTACGAAGGAACCTCAGAGGTCCAGAGAATGGTCATCTCCGGTGCTCTTTTGAAGTAGTTTAGAGGAAAAAAGGAGTCAGAAATAATATGAATATTATAGTTTGCATCAAGCAGGTTCCGGATACCGCAGGAGGCGTAGTCTTCAATCCGGACGGCACGCTCAACCGCGGCGCCATGCTTACCATCATGAATCCCGACGACAAGGCAGGTCTTGAAGCTGCCCTTCGTCTGAAGGATCAGTACGGCGCTCATGTTACCGTTGTTACAATGGGTCTTCCCAAGGCAGAGGATGTTCTCCGCGAAGCTATGGCTATGGGAGCTGATGAGGGCGTTCTTATAACAGACAGAGTCCTCGGCGGCGCTGATACCTGGGCCACCTCCTCAACCATCGCGGCAGGCATCAGGAACCTCGACTTCGACCTTATCATCACGGGACGCCAGGCTATAGACGGCGATACCGCTCAGGTAGGTCCTCAGATAGCTGAGCATCTTGATATACCCGTTATCTCCTATGCTGAAGAGATAAAGATAGACGGCGACTATGTCATCGTAAAGAGGCAGTATGAGGATCGTTATCATGAGCTGAAGGCGAAGATGCCCTGCCTCATCACTGCGCTCGCAGAGCTCAATGAGCCCCGTTATATGACACCCGGCGGGATCTTCGATGCTTATGATGAGAAGAAGGTCACTGTATGGGGAAGGGCTGACCTCAAGGATCTTGATGATGCCAATATCGGTCTCAACGGCTCGCCTACAAAGATCGCGAAGGCTTCCGACAAGGTAAGGAAGGGCGCCGGTGAGAAGAAGACTGACCTTGATCCTCAGGGCGCTTGCGAGTACATTATGGGAAAATTAACGGAAAAACATGTAATTTAAGGAGATGAACAAATGGCTATTGAAGACTACAAAGGCGTATACATCTTCGCACAGCAGGTGGACGGCGAGCTTTCAGGCATAGCTCTTGAGCTCCTCGGAAAGGCCCATGAACTCGCTGAGCCTCTTGGTACGGATGTTACCGCTGTTCTTATCGGATCAAATGTAAAGGGGCTTTGCAATACTCTCGCAGAGTACGGTGCTGACCATGTTATCCTGGTGGATGATCCAAAGCTTGAAACATACAGGACTGAGCCCTACGCACAGGCACTTTCCGGCGTAATCAATGAATACAAGCCCGAGATCATGCTTGTCGGCGCGACTGCTATAGGGCGTGACCTTGGACCTACAGTATCGGCACGTGTCGCAACCGGACTTACCGCGGACTGCACAGGTCTTGATATCGGTGATTTCCCGCTTCAGCCTCAGGAGGGCGTTGAGCAGAAGCACAATCAGCTTCTTATGACCCGTCCCGCGTTTGGCGGAAATACGATAGCGACCATTGCCTGCCCGAACAACCGTCCCCAGATGGCGACTGTACGTCCCGGCGTTATGGTAAAGCGCGCTCCCGAAAAGGGAAAGCAGCCTGACATCATCGAGTACAAGCCCGATCTTACGGAGAACAACAAATATGTTGAGATCCTGAACATCGTAAAGGATATGGGCAAGAAGGTCGATATCCAGTCCGCAAAGATCCTCGTATCAGGCGGCCGTGGAGTAGGAAGCCCCGAGAACTTCAAGATCCTTGACGAGCTTGCTGAAGCGATCGGCGGCACCGTATCCTGCTCGCGCGCAGTCGTTGACTCAGGCTGGAAGCCGAAGGACCTTCAGGTCGGACAGACAGGAAAGACGGTCCGTCCCAATGTTTATTTTGCTATCGGCATTTCCGGCGCAATCCAGCATGTTGCAGGTATGGAGGAGTCCGACATCATCATTGCGATCAACAAGGATGAATCCGCTCCCATCTTTGATGTGGCTGATTACGGCATCGTAGGAGACCTGAACAAGGTGGTTCCGCTGCTTACAAAGGCTATCAAAGAGGCAAAGGCAAAGACTGCGTAAATGGCTCCGCTTTCGAAAGTTTGTGTTACCCCGGGTCTTTGACCCGGGGATTGTCATATTTAAGGGATATAGCATGCAAAAGAATTCAAGCCGCTTTTTCCAGAACAGGGACTGCGAATATTTTCCCTGCCATGAGATTGAAGATATCGAGGATTTCAACTGCCTCTTCTGTTTCTGCCCGCTTTATTTTCTGGGTGAAAACTGCGGGGGGGATTATACATATTCAAAGAGCGGGAAAAAATCCTGTGTGAACTGCAAAAGACCGCATGAAAAAAACGGGTATTGTGAGATAATAGGAGTATTGAAATCCGGACAAGGGGACGTTTCCCTTGTCCGCCTTGATAGCCTACAAAAAAAGGAGAATCAGGATGCGGTCGAAGAATCATAAAAAAGCAGCTCTTATCCAATTTATTAAAACTGAAATCTTTTCGCCTGCATCGGTTGTAAAATGGTATGACTGGCTGATCCTTCTTGTTTTGATGGGGTTCTGCTTTTTTGCTTACGCTATGAGCGACCTGTTTCATACAACTGCATGCTCTTATGGATATCTTGACGGTCATATTCTGGATTTCTATGACTATCTGGCAGAAAACGGAATTAATTCCAATGGAACCATCGGCATAAATGCATCCTATATGCCATCGATCTATATCCTTTTTGCGATCTGGAATATCCCAATGAAACTGTTTGGGTTTGTTTCAAGTGCAACCATGCAGCTTGGCATAATCCCGATCATGTGGGCAAAACTTCTTCCGTGCATTGTATTTCTGGCGTCAGCAAAAATTGTATTTCTTATTGCAAAAGAACTGGGGATGAGCGGCAGAAAACCGCTGATCGTGGTTTATGCATATCTTTCCTGTCCGGTGCTCCTGTACGGACAGTTTATAATCGGACAATATGAGAGCTTTTTTACGGCACTTGTGCTGCTTGGCTTTTATTTCTGGCTGAAAGAAAGGGAAATCCCCTTTTTGCTCTCTTTTGCATTTGCATTCACATTTAAATATACAGCGCTTTTTGTTTTTCTTCCTCTCCTTCTGCTTCGGGAGAAGAGAATATGGAAAATTCTTGTAAACTGCCTTTTTACAACCATCCCCTATGTCATTGAATATCTGATCTACATGCATTCGGACGCCTTTACAGGATATGTGTTCGGTATCGGGCATCGCGGTGATAATCCGACCGGATATATTGAAAATGCAGCATTGTTTACAGGATTTACTTTTGGCGGAAATCTGAAATCTGTGATCTATATTCTTGTGGTTGCGTTTGCTTTGATCCTGGGGTGGGCATATTTTTTGAATATCAAAGAAAAAACCGAAGAGAAAAAATATGCGGTATTTTTTATCGTTTTGGCTCTAAGTGCTTTTTTCTGCTTGTCCAAGTGGCATACACACTGGCTCATGCCCTTATTTGCGTTTACGACTATAGCGGCTTTCATGCACAAAAGGCTTGCAGCCTATCTTGCGCTTGATCTGATCTTTGGGATGCTGTTTATCATGTTCTGTACATGTCAGTTCGAAGGCGCCCATGATGAAGCGATGATCAATAATGGGTTTTTCAAATTCCTGCTGCCTGACCACAGGGTTCCTTATGCCTATAGTCTTACTGATTATTACAGGCAGATAGATATGTCTATGCAGCTGACGTTTATGACGGCGATCATGGCGGCAAAGGCTGTTTTCTGCCATCCGAAATTTTTGCCTGAGAGTACCGACCAGGCTGTGAACAAAGAAGTATGGTGGATGCGCGCCAGACTCATTATGCCCATGCTGTTTCTGATCATACCTTCAATTCTTATTATTGGAAAATCTGTAAATGTAAAAGCGCCTGTATATAATGAGGATATACGTGCGATCTATGTGAATATGGAGGATCAGAAGCAGGTCAGCCAACCGTTCACATCAGAAGGCAGCGGGATCGTAAGCCTCGTTTTCCCGATCTCGAGGGGGAAGGTTTATGATGATGCTCCTGCAATGAAGGTCTCCGTGTCTGACAGACAGGGTCAGGTTCTTTATGAATCCGAGGTTGATATCGAAAAGCGTTTTGAAGGGCAGCTGCTGAGGCTTTACCCCGGTGAACTGGGGCTTAAAACCGGCGATATATATTATGTGAATTATGAGATATTGAATGCAGCAGAGAACTCCACATTCTGCCTGTTGGCCTATGATCAGGGGGACTTTCAAAATGCGCTTTCGAATGGACAGGAACTTCCCTATCACATGGACATGAGAATATATCAGTAAAAGAGAATCAGCGTTTCCGTTGTCCGGATTGACCAAAGGAAGATTTCATATTATATTATTATGTGCCGGTGCAAATATATTAGTGAACCGCTCTTGAAGGGATGATATGGGAGGGGAAGTATGAAAAAAAGGATCAAAAGTGTTATAGCTGCGGTGATCGCGCTTGCAATGGTGTTGTTCATGTCCATGCTTCCGGCCGCCGCACTGGTTTCCCGTGCTGAGGTGGAAGGCGTAAATGCTGATATGGCATGGGAGGTTCTTGATATAGTCAATAATGAACGCGCAGAAAACGGACTTGGTCCGCTCACAATGGACAAGGGGCTGATGGATGCGGCACAGATAAGAGCTAATGAGATAGTGTCTCATTTTTCGCATACAAGACCGGATGGCACTTCATGCTTTACGGTGTTGTCACCTGATTATAAATATGGATCCTCAGGCGAGAATATCGCTGCAGGGCAGCAGTCAGCGGCTGCTGTGATGAATGCCTGGATGAATTCTCCCGGCCATAGAGCCAATATCCTGAATGGTGATTTTCAGTCGATCGGCATAGCATGTGTATATGTATCTGGAAGCGTATACAGATATCATTGGGTACAGCTGTTTCACAGCAAAGTTGTTGACGCTGCGGTAAGGGAAAATACCCAAACAGGCGGAAATACTCCGACAGAGCCTGAGGTCCCGGATGATGGAACTATTCCCATGTACAGGGCATATAATCCAAACAGCGGCGAACACTTTTATACATCAAATTTTACCGAGCTTTCCAACATTTGCAGTGTTGGATGGAATTATGAAGGAGTTGCCTGGTACGCGCCTTCAGGTGGAGATAATGTATACAGGATGTACAATCCCAATACGGGAGATCACCATTATACATTGAACCCGGAAGAGAGGTATATGCTTGAAGATGCCGGCTGGAACTATGAAGGTGTCTGCTGGTTCTCTGACGGAGATATTCCGATATACAGAGTTTATAATCCAAACGCAGAGACCGGTTCGCATCATTATGCGACCTCCGCGGAAGAGATCTCCGGTCTTGTATCAGCCGGCTGGAGGGATGAAGGAATTGGCTGGTATGGGGCGAGACAGGCACCATGAGACGGCAGTATATGTTTCAATGTAAAAAAAGGATTAACAAAGTCATGACGATATGAATTCAATAAGAGGCTCGGAAACCACCATTTACAATGGCCTCCGAGCTTTTTTTAATCGAAATAATGCCGCACAGATAACCGTATTCCATGTCGAAAACAAAAACAGCTGATCTGTAAAAGTCCGGAAGAAGAAAAAGAGTGAGGGGCTGACATGACTATAATGAGCCCCGGGGAGTCAGGGGCTTATTTTTTGAGCCATTGACTCCGTCCCCAGGGCTCTTAAGAGCGGGAAAAAGTCCTGTGTGAATTGCGCCCGCCCCCACAAAAATGGCGGTTATGAAGATATAATGTCTGTACTGAAAAATGTGTGACAATGGGACGAAGTCAGGTGCATTTTTGTAATCAAACGATTGCAAATGTATGTGATTTCGCGTACAATTTTATTATGAAAGGAGGCAGTAAGTATGTCAAGTGTTTTGGTACAATTTAGAACAGAAGATACGGCAAAAGCCATGGCTACAAGCATTTGTGACAGGCTTGGACTCGACCTTCAATCCTATTTGAGGATGTGCATTTCCCGCATGAATCAGGAGAACGGGATTCCTTTTTCCATGAATGTTAATGATATACCGAGAAACAAGGGGATGGAAGCAATGAAGGAAGCCAGTCGTTTAGCAAGCGAGAATGGTGTTTCTGATATGACCCTTGATGAGATCAATGCTGAAATTGATGCGGTCAGGGGGCAGATGGCTGAATGAAATACTATGCAGTCATTGATACAACTGTCCTTGTATCCGCCATGTTGAAATGGACGTCGCTTCCCGGCAGTATAATGGAATTTGCATTCAGCGGGGCTATTATTCCGGTTCTTAATGAAAGGATGGATATTTTGCTGGGGAAAAGTGAGGCTTAAGGTGGAGTCAGTTTTCCTTTTGCGACGACATATGCAAGGGGTGGGAGGATACCATAAAAAGCTCAGGGAATCCGGAATTTTGTAAGGCATAGAAAGAGACGTGGTGATGAGACAGAAGCTTTTTGATCATGTGAAGAAAAAATATAATGCAAAACCGGAGTATCTGTGGAAGAGGTATCCTGATTACGCTATATTCAGACACTGCGATAACCACAAATGGTTCGGTCTCGTGATGGATGTGCCAAGGAGCAAGATAGGGCTTCATGGTGATGAGCGTGTTGACATCCTGAATGTAAAGCTGTCGGATCCATTATTTGTAGATATGCTGATAGAGAGAGAAGGGATCTTCAGGGGATATCATATAGGCAAGGGAAACTGGATATCAATTCTTTTGGACGGAACGGTTGCGTTTGACGAAGTATGTAATCTTCTTGATGAAAGCTATATTACCACGGCTTCAAAGCAGAAAAAGGAAAAGAACCGCCCACCCAAGGAGTGGATCATTCCTGCAAATCCGAAGTTCTATGATATCGTGCATGCCTTTGATGATAAGGACGAGATCGATTGGAAACAGGGTGCCGGGATAAAGGAAAAAGACACGGTTTTTTTGTATGTTGCGGCACCGGTATCCGCGATACTTTTTAAAT
>CAMVHB010000033.1 GCA_947167155.1 uncultured Lachnospiraceae bacterium
TGAAATACAATTCCGACAAGATCAAGGTGCCTGATGATATCAGGGTAGAGTTGATATGTAAGTCTTAAAAACAAGACTAGGATAGAAGATAAAGCGCGGGAAATAATGACAACCGGGATAAAGTTTAAGGATGCCTGTCATATAGCATACGCAATAATGGCAAAGGCAGATTACTTGATCTTAACTGACATAAGAATGCTGAAATATGAAACGGATGAAATAAAAATGATAAACCCAGTTGAGTTTTTTACAAATGACCGTGATAGAATGTAATGACCATTCGAGGGATAAAGGTGGTTACTACCTTGGAAGGGAGCATACTAAAGAAGTGGTAAAGAGCCTGGAGGTAGAGTCTAAGTCGATTGGGGGAGATCATCATGGGTAGAAAAGTTTAGTTTTCTTTTCTAACTAATAATACAGAGTTTCATGGGGGATTTGGATGATGAAGTTACCACAATTTCTAAAAAAGGTTGATGAGCTGACAGTTCTCATGGAGCATGATGAGCTTGCGGCTTTTATACATGAGGTAGCGAGGGTATTGCCTGAAGTAAGACGGGATGATTTTCTTTCAGTGCTGGCTGAATGTGCGGATAGGGTAGATGACGATGGGAAGCGGGGAATTCCAAAGGACGATGGCCTGGGGGAGATAGTCTCGGAAATTGAATCAGTCATCACCGAACTGGAAGAGATCAACGAAGGAGAGAAATGCCTTGACAGTGAGTATAATGAGGAGTGGGATGACTGGTATAACAGCGATGTAGATGAAATACTGTTTTCTGATCCCGACCATCTTCTGGTAACAATAAGCAGGGCGATAGAACTGGTTCATTTATGTATTGATAGAAATCTGATTGATGCGGGGTGCCGATTAGCCGGGGTACTTTGTTATATTGAGGTACAGGCAGAAGGGGATTACAGTGACTTCGATGGATCGGCATTGGATTTAAATGAGCTTTACGAGCATGATCTGCTCTCAGGCAGCATAGAGAATTGCCTGAAGGAATGCCTGTATCTGACCTATATGGGAAACGAACTTAACGCACGAGCAAAAGAAATCTTTTTTCTCTTTGATCGTTTCAGATATAACAGTGTATGTCTCGAGGATGTACTCCAGATGGGGAATCATGAGCTGCCGGAATTTGATGCATTTCTTACACTTTGGATCGACTATCTGGGAAAGCAAAATGGAGAATGCGCAAATCGTCTGATTACCGAGGCGCAGTCCATGGTGGAGGATGATTTCGCACTTTTAGAGAATGCAAGGAAATATGCAGATATACATCCGGAATTGTATCAGCAGCTTTTGGAGATGAAGAACAGTGCCGGTGAAGACGAGAAAATGCTTGGTATCGGACAAGAAGCATTGAATGCGATATCGGTTGAGCTTGTTATCAGGAGTGCAGTCGCTCTAAAGACAGCGGAGTACGCCGACAGGTTGTGTCGGTTTGATGTGAGAGAACGGTGCTGGATTGAAGCACTAAGATCAAATACATCTGTAATAAACTACATGAGGATCAAATTTCTCCCATGGAATGCCGGGCAATATCGAGAGGAGGTTTTGTCCATCATTCATGAGCAATATGACGCATTATTGAAGGCCAAGGGGAGTGACAGCTATTATTCTTACATAGAGGGAAGGCAAAGCTCGCTTGACAAGAAAAGCTACTGTGTCATGATGTTTTTTGAAAGCGATTTTGAGGCTATGGAAAAGGTCGGTATGTCCATAAAGCAGTCACTGGGCTGGTCATTCACCTTTATGAAAGAAGGAATAGCGTTTATGCTGCTTCTCTTGTATCAGGGATCGCTTTTGGGTATACAGTCGGGACTTCAAAGAATGCTGGGACGGGCAAAGAGTGCCTGTTCCTTTAGCTGCGAGGAGTTTTATAAAGGCACGGATGAAAAATGGAATAAGACGGATGATGAGAAATTTTTAGAGATATTTGAGAACTGGAAGGATATTGTGGATTTTTCTGAAGAATTGGCAGATAAGTGGTTGAAAAAGATCGAAAAATGGATAGAACAGAGAACGGCTGGGATCATGGAGGCAAATCGTAGGAATTATTACGGGGAATGTGCCGGATTCATCGCCGCTCTCGGTGAGGTAAAGGAGTCGATGGGAGAGGCTGGAGGCAGGAACAGGCTGATGGTGCGGTACAAGAGAGAATATAACAGACGAAGCGCTTTTCACCGGGAGTTAAAAGCTCTCGGAATGGTGGATGTGAGGTAGCGTGAAAATCCAGAATTTTGGGGCTGATACCCGCCGTTCTGATTTTGTGATATATTCCCGGAAGGTGCCTCATAAAATGTGAGGAATCCGTTTGAAGTGGCTATTTTTTTGTGATACCAGCAATCTTGGCTGCGGTCTATATCGTGATACATGGAAAGGAAAGTGATCGATATGATGACAGCAAAGGTTTTTGTAAATTGAAGAAGTCAGGCAATCAGGCTTCCTAAGGAGTGCCGGTTCTCATCAGATGAGGTGCTGGTAAACCTCACACCTCCGTGAAGTGGTAATACGCATGCACGAGGCTTCTGTAGCCGAGTTCTTTCAGCTTTTTGTAGCGGATATTGTAGCGTTTTTTCTTTAAGGTGCCGCTCATGACATAGCGGATCGCGTTTTGGATATAGAGGTCAAGCTCGTGGAGCGAATCTGTTTCGGAGATGACCGGAAAGACCCACTTTGCCCAAGTAAGCTTAATATTTTTCAGCTGCCCGAAAAATTTTTTGTTGCAGTGTTCGATCATCATTTTTCCGGCCTCGTCGGAAGATATGCCTTTTTCCTTTTTTAAGCGGATCAGTTTGTTTGCGTGAAGCCTGATCTTTTGCTTGAGCTTTTTCTTTGCATGATCCGTGATGTCAATTTTTCCGGCCTTCAGCTTGAAGCCGAGGATATCAACTGCTTCTTTGGGCTCGATCAGATGGGTTTTTTCAGAATTGGTGACAAGCTTCTTTTCGCTGATGAAATTTCTGAAATATGAGATATGCGCTTCCGCTTCTTCACGGTTTTTTTCGAATATTATGATATCGTCAGAATAGCGGCAATAGAATGGAACGCGCCCTTCAAAATACTCATCCATCTCCATCAGATAGACATTCATGAAATGATTTGAAAGCGGCACGCCTCCCATTCCACCGGGCTCGCAAGAGACGATAGTACCGTCCTTTTCCACGCACTCGCGGCGCAGAAGAAGGAATTCCATAAGCTCATAAAGAGACGGATCGTCCTTCCAGATCTTCTTAAGTATCGGCAGGATCAGTTCCGGTACGATCGAACCGACATAGTTTGAGATGTCCGCTTTCACAATATAATAATCAGTGAGATCCGGCACATTTTTAAGCTTCAAAAGAAAATCCTTCGAGCTTTTTTTTACGCGGAAGGAATAAAGACCATCGGAATAAATATGGTCACAACTCCTCATTGCAAAACAGATCAGGCTCATAAGGTATTTCGTTGTGTCCCGCCAGGTATAGACATCCCTTTTTTTGTCCGAGAAATCTTTTTGTACACGAAAATGAACGGGTGGCGGGAAGAAAAAATTTCCTGCTATAAGCCGCTCGAGATCCCTGACACAATCATCCCCCAATATATAGGACTTCATCTCATTGAAGGAAGTTTCGTCGTATATTATCTTTCTTTGACGGCTTTCCACAAAGGCCTTTCGCACCTCTTTTTTCATGGAAAGCTTAAGAATACATGAGCTCATATATCAAAGCCTCTTTTAAGGAGCAGTTGTCACAGCTGCTTCATTATTGATTGAAATGGCTGCATTGTCAAGAAAGGCAGCCATTCCAACATATTGAAAATGAGGGGTTCCTAATGTATACTTCTGTGCGAAGAGAAGGGTGCGGCGCTTTTGCCGCGTTTTCAAAAAAAACGGATAAGTCTTCATCAAATGGCTTTTGAAAACGGCCGAAGACCAAAGCCGTTTTTGTATTCTCTACTGACTTCCCTTCTCTTTATGTGAAGGCAATGAGCCAAAGTGACCGCTGGGTGCTTGCACACAAAGCGGTCACTTTGGCGTAAGATTTTTGGCAGAGAGAAAGGATTACATGAAGATTCCGGTAGTGATCCAGATGCAGAGCGGCGAGAACGGAGTGGCGGCTCTTTCTATGATGCTCGGCTACTTTGGACGATTTGTTCCGATCGAAGAGATGCGGCAAGTCTGCGTTTCCTCGCGAAACGGCCAAAGTCCTGACTCGATCGAAAAAGCAGCCGCCCACTATGGACTTGATGCAACGATCGAAAAGCTCACTATCGAAGAACTCAAAAACAAGGAATTGCCTCTCATCATCCAGTGGAAAAGGCGCTATTATGCCCTTATCAAATCCATAAAGGGAGATATTGTTACAGTCGTAGATCCTGCAAGGGGCGAATACAAGCTTGAGATGAAAAAGCTTTCGATTCTTTTCACCGGCACGGCTATCTCCTTCAAGAAAAACAGTTCATTCAAACCGGGCGGAAGAAGGACATCACTGGTTTCACTGCTTACAAACAGAGTCAAACCTCTTATCAAGTCCATGATCGTGATCGCGGTCTTTACGGTAGCATGTGTTCTTCTTGATCTTGCAATGATCAATCAGCAAAAGGCTGTTCTTGACGGCCCGATAGGGAGTCGTGATCCTGTAGATATTGAGGCGGGATACTGGATGCTCATCCTTTACATTATCCTGATGATAGTCTATGTATTCTTCTCAATCATGAGAGTTTTTGTTTTGAACCGCTCCAGCCGCAGCAATTCCGCGTTGTCAGGCAGCGTCCTTTTCAAGAAGATATTCCGCCAGCCGCTCAGATTCTTCGAGACCTTCAGCGGCTGGGAGATCATTTCCAGGATAGAGAACAATATCAAGCTTGACAATTCCATCATGACAGCGCTCATTCCGAGGGTGATCGATGTATTCATGTGTGTGATCTATATCATTACTCTTTTTTCCTACAATGCCCTGCTCGCTTCAGTTTGTCTACTGGTTGTCATAATATCTCTTTTGATAAGCCTCAGGATACAGGAAAAGAGCGCGATCGCGTCAAGAAGCATGACGACATATGAAAACAGCGTGAATTCGTCTCTTTTGAACGGAATGAATATGATCGACACGATCCAGTCGACAGGCGCTGAAAGGAACTTCTACAATATGTGGCATTCCTCGCTGAGACGCCTTGAAGACAGCAAGAAGATACAGATCAGGTTCGGTTCATTCTCAAACCTGAATACCGGTCTGTCCGGCAACATCCTTCAGGCGGTCCTGCTTTTCATGGGAGCTTATTTCGTTGTGCGCGGGAACTTCACGCTCGGCACCATGGCTCTGTTTCAGGGAGTCCTTTCCAGTATGATCACATCGATCACCAACTGCATCAATTCCGTGGACAAGCTTCAAAACATGAGGACCAATATCGAAAGAGTAAATGATATTACAAATAGAGAGGCAGAGGAGTCTGCTGCTCTTAAGGAAGAGGAGAAAGAGAGCGCGGAGAAGCTAAGAGGCAGTCTCAAGGCTGAGAATCTTTGCTATCGTTACAATCCGGGTGACCCTTTAGCAATCGATAATGTCAGTATCGAGGTGAATCCCGGTGAGATGGTTGCGATAGTAGGTGCGACCGGCTGTGGCAAAAGCACGCTCCTCAAGGTCCTTTCGGATCTTTATAAGCCTGAGTCCGGTGAGATATTCTATGACGGAAAGAAAAGGGAAGATATAGCGGATGTCATATTTCATTCCTCTGTAGCCACGGTGGATCAGGAAAATGTCATGTTCGAGGACTCAATCTACAATAATATCAGAATGTGGGACAGCACGATTGACAGAGCAGAAGTTGTACTCGCGGCAAGGGATGCCCAGATACACGACAGGATCACAAGAGAACGAAAGGGTTACAGTTCCCGCATGGAAGAGAACGGACGGAATTTCTCCGGAGGAGAGCTGCAGAGGATAGAGCTTGCAAGGGCGCTTTCGCATGAGCCTAACCTTCTGTTCCTGGATGAGTTCACATCTGCTCTTGATGCTCTTACAGAGGACAATGCAATGAAAGCGTTGAAGGAAAAGGGGACGACCTGCGTGATAGTCGCGCATCGTCTATCAACGATCGTTGACTGCGACCGGATCTATGTGATGGACAAAGGAAAGATAGTAGAGGTCGGAACTCATGAAGAGCTTTATGCAAAAGAAGGTCTTTACCGGACTTTGATAGGTTAAGGAAAACAGTTTCATGTCTTTTTTTACTGATATTCTGAACAATAGAGAAGAAAACAATATCCGTCTCGAACACGAGGCAGACGAGGCTCTTTTCAGCAACAAAAGAGGGATCAGGATCGAAGAAGAGATAGAAGATGCCCAGTCGGCAGTGCTTTTTATCTTAGAGCACCTTGATATAGAGACCGAAAGGCTGTATGGCTTTCTGACACTTCAAGGACTTCTGGACACTATGCTCGATCCCATAGGAATGCTGTATGAAGACTCGGATGAACTCTTAGCAGAATGCAAAACGAGATCAAAATATATCCTTGCTTTCAAAGAGAACGGCAAGGCTGTCGCTTTGCTGCCGACAATGGCAGGATACAGGTACTATTGTCCTTCGGACGGGACAGCCGGCTTTGCCACAAAAAGGTTTCTCAATCGTCTTCGAAAGGACTGCTATGTCTTTTCAAGACCACTCATTGAAAAGGAGAGTATCATCGGGACCTTTGTCTCAAATGTCATGAGAGCGCTGACGGTTTATGATGTGATGAAGCTACTTGCTTCAACAGTAATAGCAGTGCTTCTTGGTCTGATAATCCCTGAAGTGACAAGCATTGTCTACAAGCGATATATAGACGGAGTTGATCATAGCGTGATGCTCTTTGTCTGGGCGCTTGTAATTTATCTTTCTGTCGTTGTTGCAAGAGCTCTGCTTTCATTCTTAAAGACTTTGATGCTTGCGCATATCAAACTTCGGGTCTCCCTTGATATGGAGTCTGCTGTAATGGCAAAGGTACTCCATCTTCCGCATTCCTTCTTTGAGGAGACATCCTCCGGAAAGCTCTCAAAACGTATCAACAGCTGTTCGAGACTGTCTGAGATCATTCTTGACGTATTCATGGATGTGCTTCTGAATGTCTCGTTTTCTGTTGCTTATCTTTTCGAGATGAAATTTATGTCGCCGGTCCTTTTTGTTCCGGCGCTCGTCATGATCGTTATCAAGATACTCTTTTCCGTGATAAGCTCGCTGCTTCATATGACAAATGAGACCCGACTCCTTGATATCGATATGGAATATACGAACTTCCTTTATTCTGCAGTAAGAGGGATCTCAAAGCTTAAGAGTCTCGGCGCAGGGGGCTTTGTTTATTCCAAATGGGCTGACATGTACAGAAGAAGGCTTTCATTGACCTACAATCAGCCTTTTCTTCTAAAATACAAGATGGTGATCCTTTCCGGAATATCAATTTTTACAACGATCGCTCTTCTTGGAACTTCACTTGAAAACGGGCTATCACCGGAGGATTATCTTTCATTCATATCGGCGTTCGCCCTCGTTGTGACTGTCGTCGGGAATCTTACGGAGATAATGGACAATATGTTCCTTACCCGTTTCCTCTGCAGAAACATTTATCCAATCTTCACCGCAAAGAACGAGGAGACAGAGGCGCTCGAATATATTCATAGACTCCAGGGAGAGATCGAGCTTTCGGATATTCATTTTTCATACAAAGACGACATGATGGGATGTCTGAAGGGCGTTTCATTAAAGGTCAAAAAAGGTGAAAAGCTTGCTATCGTCGGAGAAAGCGGCTGCGGCAAGAGTACACTCCTCAAGATAATGATCGGTCTTGAAAAGCCGGATTCGGGAACCGTCTGCTTTGACGGAAAGCCCATAGACTCACTGAACCAAAAGTCCCTTCGAAGGTGCATAGGCTCAGTATTCCAGTTCAGCCGCGTCTTTCCGGGAACGATCGCGGACAATCTCGCATTCGGAAATGATGATGATCCCGGTGAGAAAAAGATCTGGGAGGCTTTGGATAATGCAGTGATCGGTGATTACATAAGAGAACTTCCGCTTGGGATCTATACCGAGATCTCAGAATCAAATTCGAGGGGCTTCTCAGGAGGACAGAGACAGCGCATCCTTTTGGCGCGCGCCCTCCTTGATCATCCAAAGGTCTTGATACTTGACGAAGCGACTTCAGCGCTTGATAATGTGACGCAGAAAAAGGTTCTCGAAAATATCGGAAATCAAAATTCCACAGTTGTGATGGTCGCACACAGACTCTCTACGGTCAAAGACTTTGACAGGATAGTTGTGATGGAGAAGGGAAGGATCGTTGAAGAGGGGACTTATCAGGAACTGATGGAAAAAGGCGAAGGATTTGCAAGACTTGTAAAAAAGCAGATGTTGTAACAAAATAATGAGGAGATCGTTTTTCTTAAGGAGCTGTATTACTATGACAACAAATAGAAAACACCGCCTTTGGGCTTTGTTTTTCCTGCCTGTTTTTTTCTTTGCTTTTTCTTTTTTCTTTGATCCTGTGATATCAAAAGCGACGTCTGCCTCAACTGACGGAACCTTTTATGCTGCTCTTGCAGATATATCAGGCTCCATGCCGGAAGATGCCTTTGTGTCCGGACGAAGCGGCATCAGGGAATTATCACACAGGCTTGGGGCTTCTGATTCTATGTCCGTCATTACCTTTGGAGATGCGGTAACCGAGATCGCTTCATTTAATGGCGGGGATCAGGCCAATGCAGACAATGCTCTCCAGGTCCTTGACCAAATCCTCCCTCATGACCAGACCACGAAATTCTATGAGGCACTGGGCTTTCTTCAGCAGCGCGCCGGCGCGGCGCCGCAGGCTGTCAAACGCGCAGTGATAATGACTGACGGCGTTGATGTTTCCGATATGACGCCGGAAACCGCCTCAGAACTGATGTCAGGCTTCTACAACAATAATATCAGGATCTACGGCGTCCTTGTGGAATCAAGGCAGTCAACGCCCGAGACTACGGCGCAGTTTACGAACTTCTGCGAAAAGACCGGCGGCGCGGTCGAGATAGTAAACGGCGCTGACGCAAATACCGCTTTCCAAAATGTCATCTCAAAGATGACCTCCGTAAATGTTGTTAAAGAAGAGCAGGAGAGATTTGAGGACGCCTACGAAGAAACCGGAGAGACCGTGCCCATTGAACAGTGGACCGCCGGGATACCCGAGACTCCTGACAGCGCATCATCTTCTTCAGAGGCAATATCTTCTTCTGAAGCGCCCCACCCGATAAAGACGGGAACCGATGTTGACAAAGACGGAAACGGCATCCTTGATGAATATGAAAACGGCGGCGCTGAAAAGACAAGGCCGAATGCCCTTGAGCTTATCAAGCCCTATCTTCCCGTGATAATAGGGATTGCGGCAGCGGTCGCGGCTGTGATCGTTTTGCTAATCCTCCTCTCAAGGAGACGGTCATCAGGCGATGGCGGCTTCAGGACGCATGGCGCAGGAAAGGGAGAGCGGATAGTGAAGGAAAGCGCAAGTGAGGAAACGCTGCCTGACGAACCCAAAAAGAAAGAAAGAGAAAAGAGGGAGAAGAACAAGGACAAGGTCGAATTCTTCTTCTCCGAGAAAAAGGATGATGAGTGATGCGGATAGGCACGGGCTATGATGTCCACAAACTGGCAGAGGGAAGGAAGCTCATAATAGGCGGAGTCGAGATCCCTTATGAAAAGGGGCTCCTCGGGCATTCTGACGCTGATGTACTCATTCACGCCATAATGGACGCGCTCCTCGGGGCGGCGGCACTTGGCGACATCGGGCTCCATTTCCCGGACTCTGACAAGGAATATGAAGGCATATCATCTGTGGAACTTCTGAAAAAAGTAAGGAGGCTACTCCTTGAAAAGGGATATGCCATCAGCAATGTTGATTCGACAATAATAGCTCAAGCACCGAAGCTTCGCCCCTATATCGATGATATGAGAAAAAATATCGCAAACGCGCTCCTTCTTCCGATAGATGATGTGAATGTCAAGGCGACGACGGAGGAGGGCCTTGGCTTCACGGGGCAGGGAGAGGGAATAGCGGCGCAGGCTGTATGCCTTATAGAAGGGCTTTATAATTTGTCATGCCCGGCAAGCAATAGCCGGTAAAAAGGAGATAGAAATGATCAGGATATTGAACACATTAACTGAGCGAAAGGATGAGTTTAAGCCCATTTCGGAGGGCAAGGTCTCAATGTATGTCTGCGGACCTACGGTCTACAATCTCATCCACATCGGAAACGCCCGTCCCATGATAGTCTTTGATGCTGTGAGACGTTATTTCCTGTACAGAGGTTATGAGGTAAATTTCGTCTCGAACTTCACGGACGTCGATGACAAGATCATCAAAGAGGCAATAGCCGAAAACTCAACCGCGTCAGAGATTTCAGAGCGTTATATCATCGAATGCAAAAAGGACATGGAAGCGATGGGGATAATGCCTGCGACCACAAATCCCAAGGCTACGGAAGAGATCCCTTCCATGATCGAGATGATAAAGACCTTGATCGACAAGGGGTTTGCCTATGTATCGGATGACGGGACGGTTTATTATCGTATAAGGAAATTCTCCCGCTATGGCGAGCTTTCGCACAAGAACATAGACGACCTTGAGCCGAATTCACACAGGTCGCTCCTCGTAAACGGCGAGGACAAGAAGGAGGATCCCTTGGATTTCGTCCTCTGGAAGCCGAAGAAGGAGGGGGAGCCCTATTGGGAATCGCCCTGGTGCGAGGGGCGTCCGGGCTGGCATATAGAATGCTCCTGCATGTCAAAGAGATATCTCGGAGATACCATAGATATTCACGCGGGTGGCGAGGACCTCATCTTCCCGCATCACGAGAACGAGATCGCACAGTCTGAGGCCGCAAACGGCGTGCCTTTCGCGCATTACTGGATGCACAACGCCTTCCTGAATATCAACAACCAGAAGATGTCAAAGTCACTCGGAAACTTTTTTACGGTCCGCGATATCTTAAAGGAATACGAGGGCAGGGTGCTCCGCTTCTTCATGCTGAGCGCGCATTACAGGACGCCTCTTAATTTCTCAAAAGAGATAATGGAAGCAAACAAGGCGTCACTCCAGCGCATCATCACCTGCTGCTCGCGCCTTAATGAGCTCTATGATTCATCAAAGATAGATCAGGATGAAGATGCCGAGATCTCGGACGAGCTCTATGAAAAATTGAACGGTTTCAGGCAGGCCTTCTGCGACAATATGGACGACGACTTCAATACTGCGGGAGCGATCGGAACGATATTTGAGCTTGTGAAATTCATTAACCAGAATGCTGATGAAAAGACGAGCGGTGCCGATCTTTTTGCGATGCGAAACGCGCTCCTTGAGCTTACGGAGGTCCTTGGTATTGATATCACAGAAAACAAGGGCTCACTCGATGATGATATAGAAGCCCTCATCAATGAACGACAGGATGCAAGGAAGGCAAAGGATTTCAAGAGAGCGGACGAGATAAGGGATGAACTGAAAAGACAGGGCATTATCCTCGAGGATACAAAAGACGGCGTGAAGTGGCACAGGGAATGATATATGACAAATGAGAGCATCCTTTCATTTTTTGATATCGAAGAAAAGGACATCCGCACCTATTCGCCGCTGACGATAGCGTTTCTTGGCGATGCGGTCTATGAGCTGATCATCCGGACACTCGTTGTAGGAAAGGGAAATACTTCTCCGGCAAAGCTCCACAAGACCTCCTCTTCATTTGAAAAGGCCGCCGCGCAGTCAGCGCTTCTCGACAGGATAGAAGAGGAATTGACGGATGATGAAATGGACTTTGTCAGGCGGGGAAGGAATTCAAAGCCGAGGACCATGGCAAAGAACGCGTCGACGAAGGATTATCTCAAGGCCACGGGGCTTGAAACCCTCATCGGATATCTTTATATCAAGGGCGATGAGAAGAGGCTTTTTTATCTCATGGAAAAGGGAATGGAAGGAAAAGAGGAAGATTGATGCGTGACAGTTCATCTATCATATACGGACGGAATCCTGTAAGGGAGGCGCTTTCGGCAGGTGCCTCGGTCGACCGACTCTTTGTGCTTGACAAAAATGAAGAGGGTCCTCTTGGGCGGATAGTCTCACTTGCAAGGAAAAAGGGGATCAGGGTAGACTTCGTATCAAGGGAGAGACTTGACGAGATCACCCAAAACGCCGCTCACCAGGGAGTCTGCGCCTATGCTGCGGCATACAGCTACTCATCGGTTGATGATATATTGAAGAGGGCTGAAGAGAAAAATGAAGCTCCCTTTGTGATAATGCTTGATGGGATCGTAGATCCGCACAACCTCGGCGCCATCATAAGATCTGCGAACTGCTTCGGTGCCCACGGGGTCATCATCCCGAAGGACAATGCCGCAGGACTTACGGAAAGTGCTGTAAAGGCCTCGGCAGGAGCGGTTTCATATACGCCCGTTGCGCGTGTTGTAAACCTTTCAAGGACCCTGGAGGAGCTCAAAGAAAAAGGACTCTGGAGCTATTGCGCTGATATGGGCGGGGAAGATATTGGAAAGACTGATCTTTCAGGACCTGTATGCCTCGTGATCGGAAATGAGGGGAAGGGCGTTTCGGCGCTTCTCAAAAAGAAGTGCGATTTCACGGTAAAGATCCCTCTTTGCGGAAATATAGATTCCCTGAATGCTTCAGTCGCGGCCGGGATCTTCATGTATGAGATCAGCAAAAAAAGAGGATGATCTTAAAGAGGGCGCTCCACGGGGCGTCTCTTTTCATATACGAGATAAGACTTGAATCCAATTCCTTTCAGGCGCTCAGCGACCTTTTCAAAGTGATCGGCGATCGTCTTTGTGTCATGCGCATCGGCGCCGAGCGTCAGCATCCTTCCGCCCATCTCATGATATCTTTGTATTATCCGATAGGAAGGGTTTGGCTCCGTCATCTCATATCGAAATGAGCCTGTGTTTACTTCAAGCGCGATATCATTTTTGATGATGAATTGGAGGACAGCTTCTATGCTTTCCGAAAGATCATCAAAGGAAAGCGCCCCTTCATTTTTTCCGTAATGCCTCATCCCGTAGCGGCATACATAGTCGAGATGCCCGAGGGAGTCAATGTCATGAAAGGCGTTCAGGTTTTCAAGAACGCAGGAAAAATATCTTTCGTACGCTTCCAAAGGTGTCTTGAAGTCATAGTACTCAGGATAATAAGGATCCATATCGTCTATCACATGCACTGAACCTATCACAAAATCAAAGTCGTTCTTTGAAAGGATGCTTCTATGCGTAGCTGAGAGGATGGGCTTTAAGCCAAGCTCAAGCCCCTTTAGGATAATGAATCCGGGAGTTGAATATTCCTTAATGAGCGACCTGATAGTTGTCTCGTATCTTTCAAGGTCAAGGTCGAAAAGATGGGGAGAGGGCTTGTAATCAAGGTCGAGATGGTCTGTAAAGCAGATGCCGGAAAGTCCCCTTCGTTTTGCTTCCTCTATCATCTCCTTTGGAGGCGTCTCCGAGTCCCCTGAAAATGACGAGTGCATATGACAGTCAAAATAATCCATTTCATCTTCCTATTCTTCGTTGAAATGACGATAAATCTTCCTTGAAATATTAAGTGAAGTTTATTAAAATTACAATCGTGTCTTGAGAGGGCGGAAAAACAAGAAATTACGCTTTCTCTTGGAGGAAACTTATATTACAAGAATTAGGAGGAATTTCAAAATGGCAGTAAAAGTTGCTATCAATGGGTTCGGCCGTATAGGTCGTCTTGCATTCAGGCAGATGTTCGGTGCTGAAGGCTATGAGGTTGTAGCTATCAATGACCTTACAAGCCCCAAGATGCTCGCTCATCTTCTTAAGTATGACACATCACAGGGACGTTATGTTGAACTCGGACATGAGGATGATGTAACAGCTGATGATGAGAAGGGCACGATCACCGTAAAGGGAAAGACCATTACTATCTACAAGGAACCCGACGCAAACAACTGCCCTTGGGGAAAGCTCGGAGTAGATGTTGTTCTTGAGTGCTCAGGCTTCTATACCTCAAAGGAAAAGGCTCAGGCTCATATCAATGCCGGCGCAAAGAAGGTTGTTATCTCCGCACCCGCAGGAAATGATCTTCCTACTATCGTTTACAATGTAAACCATACTACACTTACAAAGGATGACACGATCATCTCTGCAGCTTCCTGTACAACAAACTGCCTTGCTCCCATGACAAAGGCTCTTAACGATTTCGCTCCCATCCAGTCAGGTATCATGTGCACGATCCACGCTTACACAGGCGATCAGATGATCCTCGACGGACCTCAGAGGAAGGGCGACCTTCGCCGTTCAAGAGCAGGCGCTTGCAACATCGTTCCCAACTCAACAGGTGCTGCAAAGGCTATCGGCCTTGTTATCCCTGAACTCAAGGGCAAGCTCATCGGCGCTGCACAGAGAGTTCCCACCCCTACAGGTTCAACGACTCTTCTCTTCGCAGTTGTGAAGCACGCAGGCGACCTTACAGCAGATGACATCAATGCAGCTATGAAGGCTCAGGCAAACGAGTCCTTCGGCTACAACACAGAGGAGATCGTTTCCTCAGATATCATCGGAATGCGCTTCGGCTCACTCTTCGATGCTACACAGACACTCGTCAACAAGGTAGGCGATGACCTCTATGAGGTTCAGGTAGTTTCATGGTATGACAATGAGAACTCCTACACCTCACAGATGGTTCGTACGATCAAGTATTTCGCTGAGCTTGATTCTTCGCTCAAGGATTGAGAATTTAAGCCGGGAGCTTGACATAAGCTGATCATTCAAAGACAAAGGGTCCGGTCATTAATCGATCGGACCCTTGATTTTTCTAAAATGGAGGTAATGAAATGGCACTTAACAAAAAGACCGTTGATGATTTCAATGCAAAGGGCAGGAGAGTCCTTGTCCGCTGCGATTTCAACGTTCCGATCGTAAACGGCGAGATCTCTGATGACACAAGGATCCGCGCGGCGCTTCCCACGATAAAGAAGCTCATAGGCGACGGCGCAAAGCTCATCCTCTGCTCACATCTTGGCAAGGTAAAGAACGGCCCGAACGAAAAGGAGTCACTTGCTCCCGTTGCAAAGAGGCTTTCTGAGGTTCTCGGGAAGGACGTAAAGTTCATTTCCGACTACAATGTAACAGGCGCAGAGACCACAGCTGCTGTTGACGCGATGAACGAAGGGGACGTTATCCTTCTTCAGAATACGCGTTTCCGCGGTGAGGAGGAGACAAAGCCCGAGAAGGCAGGTGAGAAGTTTGCAGAGGAGCTCGCTGCTCTTGCAGACGACTTCGTATGCGATGCCTTTGGTTCTGCTCACAGACCTCACGCTTCTGTTTCAGTTGTTACTGATTATATCAGAAAGAAGGGCGGTTCCTGCGCTGTAGGCTATCTCATGAAGAAGGAGATCGACTTCCTCGGAAATGCTGTTGAAGATCCCGTAAGACCTTTCGTTGCGATCCTCGGCGGTGCAAAGGTTGCTGACAAGCTGAATGTCATAAACGCCCTCCTTGAAAAGTGCGATACTCTCATCATCGGCGGCGGAATGGCTTATACCTTCCTTAAGGCAAAGGGCTATGAAGTAGGAAATTCGCTCCTTGACGAGACAAAGGTCGACTACTGCAAGGAGATGATGGAAAAGGCAGAGAAGTCAGGAAAGAAGCTCCTTCTTCCGATCGATACCGTGACGATCAATGCTTTCCCCGATCCTATCGATGATGCATCGATCGCGACTGAGGTTGCTGACGCTGACAAGATCCCTGCTGACAAGGAAGGCGCGGATATTGGACCGAAGACCATCGAGCTTTATTCAGATGCTGTAAAGAGCGCAAAGACTGTTGTCTGGAACGGACCTATGGGAATCTTTGAAAATCCCGTTCTTGCTGCAGGTACAAAGGCAGTTGCCCAGGCTCTTGCAGATACTGATGCCACAACGATCATCGGCGGCGGCGATTCCGCAGCAGCTGTAAACCAGATGGGCTTTGCGGACAAGATGAGCCACATCTCCACAGGCGGCGGCGCATCCCTTGAATTCCTTGAGGGAAAGAAGCTGCCCGGCGTTTACGCAGCAGATGACAAAGATTGATTATTTTGGAGGATAATGAAATGGCAAGAAGAAAGATAGTCGCGGGAAACTGGAAGATGAACAAGACTCCCTCGGAAGCAAAGGCTCTCTGTGAGGAACTCATCCCGCTTGTAAAGTCTGATGATGTGGACGTGGTATTCTGCGTTCCCGCTATCGATATCCCTGCAGCGGTTGAAGCCGTAAAGGGAACGAATATCTGTATCGGTGCTGAGAACCTCTATTTTGAGGACAAAGGCGCTTATACCGGAGAGATTTCAGCTGATATGCTCCTTGACGCAGGCGTCAAGTTCGTCATCATCGGACATTCCGAGAGAAGAGAATATTTCGCAGAGACTGACGAGACCGTGAACAAGAAGGTAAAGAAGGCTATCGAAAAAGGCCTTACACCCATCATCTGCTGCGGTGAGTCACTTACCCAGAGGAAGCAGGGCATCTACCTTGACTGGATCAGGATGCAGATCAAGATCGCTTTCCAGGATGTTGCGGCTGCTGACGCTGCAAAGACGGTCATCGCTTATGAGCCCATTTGGGCTATCGGAACCGGCGAGACCGCTACCGACGATCAGGCTGAAGAGGTCTGCAAGGCTATAAGGGACTGCATTTGCGAGATATATGATCAGGCTACTGCAGAAGCTATCCGTATCCAGTACGGCGGCTCTGTGAATGCTGGAAATGCCGCTTCGCTTTTCAGCAAGCCCGATATCGACGGCGGCCTCGTTGGAGGCGCTTCGCTTAAGGCGGACTTTGGAAAGATCGTAAATTACAAATAATGAACCTTCATGCGCCCGTGCTTACCATAAGTACGGGCGCGAGGTTTTTCATTCGAGAGAAGAGGAGCTTATGAAAGAGTATTCACCCGTAAAGGAAGGAAAGGTCCGTGAGATCTATGATATCGGCGACAACCTCATCATGGTCGCTACCGACCGTATCAGTGCTTTTGACGTTATCCTGAAAAATGAGGTCAAGGGCAAGGGCGTAGTCCTTACAAAGATGTCGGAATTCTGGTTCGACCTTACATCTGATATCGTAAAGAACCACATGATCTCAACCGACACAAAAGACATGCCTGAATTCTTCAGGACTCCTGAGTTTGAAGGCAGGAGCATGCTTGTAAAGAAGCTTACGATGCTTCCGATCGAGTGCATAGTAAGAGGTTATATCACGGGATCGGGCTGGGAATCCTACAAAAAAGAAGGCGCGGTCTGCGGGATACCGCTCCCTGAAGGTCTTTCGGAGTCCGAGATACTTCCGGAGCCCATTTATACTCCTACGACAAAGGCTGAGATAGGTGATCACGATGAGCATATATCGCTTTCCGAGTCTGCTGAGATACTTGAAAAACTATTCCCCGGAAAGGGACAGACCTATGCGAAGATGCTCAAAAACCTTACCCTTGAGCTTTACAAAAAGTGCGCGGACTATGCTCTTTCAAAAGGCATAATCATTGCCGATACGAAGTTTGAGTTCGGTCTTGATGAGAACGGGGAGATAGTGCTCGCGGATGAGATGCTGACTCCTGACAGCTCCCGCTTCTGGCCGAAGTCTGAATACGTAGTAGGGCAGTCAGAGCCCTCCTTTGACAAGCAGTTTGTAAGGGATTATCTCAAAGCAAATCCCGACTCAGACTACACACTTCCTTCGGATGTCATTGAAAAAACAATTGAAAAGTACCACGAAGCCTATCAACTGCTTTCGGGAAAGAGTCTTTCATGAAAAAAAATAATAATACAGGTCTCCACGAAGAATGCGGTGTATTCGGGATATATGACCTTTCAGGAAATGATGTGGCGCCCACCGTCTACTACGGGCTTTTCGCTCTCCAGCACAGGGGGCAGGAAAGCTGCGGTATCGCAGTGTCCGACACTGAAGGACCCTTTGGAAACATGGATTCGAGAAAGGGCATGGGACTTGCGAACGAGGTCTTCATCGGCGACGAGGTCGAGAAGATGAAAGGTAATATCGGCGTAGGACATGTCAGATATTCAACGGCAGGAGAGTCCACGATCGCAAATGCGCAGCCTCTTGTATTAAATTATGCAAAAGGCACTCTGGCACTCGCTCACAACGGGAATCTTACAAACGCTCCGTCTCTTCGCCGCGAGCTTTCCCAGACAGGCGCGATATTCCAGACTACAATAGATACAGAGACTATTGCCTATATCATCGCCCGTGAGCGCCTCAAGTCGGAATCAATAGAGGAAGCCTGCGGAAAGACTATGGACAGGCTTTCGGGGGCTTATTCAACCATTATCATGAGCCCTAGAAAGCTCATAGCCTTCAGGGATCCTCACGGCTTCAAGCCCCTTTGCATCGGAAAGCGTGACAATGCCTTTATCTTTGCCTCTGAAAGCTGTGCGCTTGATACGATAGGAGCTGAATTCGTCCGTGATGTTGAGCCCGGCGAGGTAGTTTGGGTCACAAAGGAGGAAGGGCTTCAGAGTGACCGCTCCCGCTGCATTGAAGAAAAAGACAGAGGCCGCTGCATCTTTGAATATATCTATTTCGCACGTCCCGACAGCTATATTGACGGGATGAGCGTATATGAATCAAGGAGACTTGCAGGAAAATATCTTGCAATGGATTCAGGTGTGGAAGCAGATCTTGTGACCGGTGTTCCGGAATCCGGAAACTGCGCGGCGCTTGGTTTTTCCATGGAATCAGGCATCCCTTACGAGATGGGCTTTTACAAGAACAGCTATGTGGGCCGTACCTTCATCAAACCGAAGCAGACCATGAGAGAGAACGCTGTCATGGTGAAACTGAACGCCATGAAGGAGGTCATCAAAGGAAAGCGCGTTGTAATGGTGGACGACTCAATAGTGCGCGGCACTACATGTGACAGGATAGTCACGATGCTCAGGGAAGCCGGCGCTACCGAGGTCCACGTCAGGATAGCTTCCCCGCCGTTCCTCTGGCCCTGCTATTTCGGAACTGATGTCCCTGAAAGAGAGCATCTGATCGCATACCAGCGTTCCATCGAAGATATCAGAAAGATAATAGGCGCCGACTCTCTTGCTTATCTTCGTGAGGAAAGGCTGCCTGAGATCTGCAACGGTCTTTCCATCTGCAAAGGCTGCTTCAACGGGAAATATCCTGTAGAGCCGCCGACAGAGGATATCAGAGGAAATCATGATGAGTAAAGGAGTTTTGCTTTGGAAACTGACAAATATATAAGCCCTCTGTCCGAGCGTTATGCTTCAAAGGAAATGCAGTATATCTTCAGTGAGGACAAGAAGTTTTCGACCTGGAGACGCCTCTGGATAGCGCTTGCCGAGACCGAGATGGAACTTGGCCTCTCAGAGAACGGGAAGCCCGTCATCACGCAGGAAATGATAGACGAGATGAAGGCGCATATTGAAGATATCAATTATGATGTCGCCCGCGAGCGTGAAAAGGTAGTCCGGC
>CAMVHB010000034.1 GCA_947167155.1 uncultured Lachnospiraceae bacterium
TGACATGACCCTTTTTCATGTCGTCCTCATCAACGACCTCAACATGCTTGAGAAGTGTTTCTATCTCATCGATCCGACCTTCGATCTTTGCCTGTTCCTCCTTTGCCGCGTCATATTCGGCATTTTCGGAGAGATCCCCCTGTTCACGGGCTTCCTTGATCTTCTGTGCGATCTCGGCACGCTTTACTACCTTCAGGTCCTCAAGCTCCTCCTGAAGCTTCTTGAGTCCCTTGTAGGTAATGATGCTGTTGGGTTTTGAGTTGTTTGCTGTGTCCATTTTTAAGACCCTCCTATAAAAATAATCTTTCCGATTATAATGATGTGACTAAAAATTGTCAACCCACGCCCTCATGGTCTCAGTAAGCTCAGACAGCGTGCAGCAGCTGTTTATACGGCTTCTGAGAGCGGAAGAATCAGGCAGTCCCGCCGTATAAAACGAAGCGTGTTTTCGCATCTCCTGAATTGCCCTTTTTTCGCCTCTTTCGTTTGAGAGCTCTATCGCATGCCGAAGGACCATTGAAGAGATCTCTTCTATTGTGGGGCGGGGGAGCTTTTCATTATTTATGATAATGCTCCCGATCTCAGAAAATATCCACGGATTTCCTCTCGCTCCGCGGCCTATCGCAAAGCCGTCGCAGCCTGTCTCAAGGAACATGCGCTTCACATCCTCAGCACTTTTGATATCGCCGTTTCCGATCACCGGGATGAAAAGCACATCCTTTACCTTCCTGATAACGGAATAATCCGCCAGCCCCCGATACATCTCCTCCCTGGTCCTGCCGTGGACTGTAACAGCTGCTGCCCCGGCCTCTTCGAGAGCGAGCGCGACCTCGGGCGCGTTGATGTGGGCTTTGTCCCATCCCGCGCGGATCTTTACCGTGACCGGTTTATCCTTCCCTGATCGTTTTACGCCGCGGATCACGGCAGATATGATCTTTCCGGCCTTTGCCGGGTCTTTCATAAGTGCGCTGCCGTCGCCGTTTTTTACAACCTTTTCCACGGGACAGCCCATATTGATGTCTATGATATCAAAGGGGAAATGGGCTACAAACTCCGCCGCCTCCTCCATTGAATCCTCTTCGCTTCCGAAAAGCTGCACGGCCACAGGGCGTTCGGCTTCATCCGTCTTCAAAAGCTCTACTGTATTTTTGTTCTTGAAGGTAATGGCTTTTGCGCTCACCATCTCACTCACTACAAGACCGGCGCCTAATTCTGACGCAATGCGTCGAAATGGCAGGTCGTTTACACCTGCCATTGGAGCGAGAAAAAGATTGTTTTTGAGAGAAACAGAGCCTATCTCAATTGGATGAATTTCTTTCATAGATGAAGCGCATTCCCTCCAGAGTGAGGGTTGGATTGTAAACATCAATCATCTTCGTGTTCTGGCTTATAAGCCCGCCAAGACCACCTGTAGCTATGACCTTGATATTCTTTAATCCTGTTTCCTCCTTCATTTTTGTGATGATATATTCAGTCTGCCCGATCTGCCCAAACACAAGTCCTGCCTGCATTGAGGAAATAGTCTCTGTCGCGAGGATGGACTTTGGCTTGATGATCTCGACTTCGGGAAGCTTTGCGGTATCAGACCAGAGGGCCTTTGCGCTCATCCTGATGCCGGGAGCGGTGACAGCCGCGGAGAAGGACCCGTCCTTTGAGATGAAGTCATAGGTAGTCGCGGTACCGAAATCTATCACTATGAGCGGACCGCCGTAGAGTCCGTACGCACCTGCAAGATCCACAATCCTGTCGGCACCGACCTGCTTCGGGTTCTCGGTCACGATCCTGATGCCTGTCTTGATCCCGGCTTCCACTATGAGGGGACGAACCCCGAAATACTTGATTATCGCAGATGTAAGCGAATGCATGACAGCGGGAACAACCGATGCGATGATGCAGTGAGTGATCTCTTTTCTTCCCTCTGTCGCATAGGTCTTCGGAAGCACCGGATCAAATTCATCATTGATATTTGACCCGTCATCGGTATGTATCCTGTGGCGGTGGTGGATATCGTCCTGATTGAGTATGCTCCTGATGGTCATCCCGTACTCATCAGAGGTTCTCGGTATCGCAGTTGTGAGACGATAATCCCCCAACAGACGATCGCCGTCAAATACACCAAGTGTGATATTGGTATTTCCTACATCTATTGCAAGAAGCATATTGTTTTCCTTTCAAATATCGCCGGGAAGCGGCTGGTGGAGCGCCACAACTCTGAAATAGGTTTCTATCGACTCAAGGAGCTCGGCCTTTTCGTTCCGGAGGGATTTGACCTCAAGGTCTGCGCCGATCTCGTCATAGGCCGCATCAAAATCCGCTGCCCCTGTCTCTATCAGAAGATTTCCGTTTGTATTAAAGAAAAAGGTAATGATACCACCGACACGTTCAGTAAAAACAACGGCCGTGATATTGAGCTCCCTTTGCACCATTTCCGGAAGCCCCGAAAACAAGGGGTTGAGGTAATATTTTTTTGTATAGGCACTTGCCGCGCAAAGAACTATCCTGTCACTGTTTTCTTCAGACATAACCAAGTATCCCCCTGATACTCACTTCTCCGGAATCGATGAAATCTATCTTTCCATCTTTTTCTATCATGAGGCGCCCTCTTTCATCTATCCCAAGGGCTTTTGCCTCGTATTCACCCTTCGGATCCAGAACCTTCACGATCCTCCCGATATTGATGAGGCGCTTTTCGTACTTCTCCTTCACAAGCGAAAGATCGCCGGTCTTTTTGAAAAGATCGTAATAAGACAAAAAGTTTTCCCAGATATCTTCTATGATCTCTTTCTTTGAAAAAGCCTCTTCGTTTTCCGTCTCTATCAAAAGGGATGTCGCTGTTTCACTGATGTCAGCAGGAAACGACTTTTGAAAAACATTTACACCGATCCCTACAACCACGTATTTTTCCTTGTTGGGTAAAAAACAAAGCTCTGTCAGTATCCCGGAAATCTTCTTTTGATTGAGGAGGACATCATTTGGCCATTTGATCTTTACATCCCCTGCTGCCACCCTGAAATATGCCTTTTCCACCGCATTTGCAACCGAAAGCGCGGAAAGGATAGTGATCTCGGGAAGCTTTTCGGGCTCAATACCTTTTGGGTAAATAAGGATCGATGTGGAGATCGATGTCCCGGGCGGAGACTGCCAGCTATGGCCGCTCCTGCCGCGTCCGGCGGTCTGTTCCGAGGCGGAAACCACGGTAAACTCCTGTGCGCCCTTTTCAGCCAATCTTTTTATTTCATTATTGGTTGAATCAATTGTTTCAAGATAAATGTAATTTATAATTCCGGTCCTCCAAGCGTTTCATACATCACAGCCTTGATCGTGTGCATACGGTTCTCGGCCTCGTCAAAAACTACAGAGCGCGGTCCTTCAAAGACTTCATTTGTGACCTCCATCTCTGAGAGCCCGTATTTTTCATGAACCTTTCTACCGATCTCAGTTCCAAGGTCGTGGAAGGCGGGAAGGCAGTGCATGAATATGGCATTATCTTTTGCGAACGAGAAGGCCTTTTCATTGACCTGGTAAGCCTGAAGGTCCCTGATCCTCTCTTCCCAGACCTCGTCCGGCTCACCCATGGATACCCAGACGTCTGTATATATGACATCTGCGTCTTTGCACCCTTCCGAAACATCAGAAGTAAGGGTCACGGAGCCGCCGCTTTCTTTTGCAAGCTCCTTGCATTTTTCAACCAGCTTTTCGTCGGGATAATATTTCGGGTCCGTGCACGCAACATAGTGCATGCCGAGCTTAGCGCAGGTCACCATGAGGGAATTTCCCATATTGTAGCGGGCGTCGCCCATATATACAAAACGGATGCCCTTTAAAATCCCGAACTTTTCCTTTACAGTCAGCATATCCGCTATCATCTGGGTAGGGTGGGATTCATTGGTAAGACCGTTCCATACCACGATGCCTGAATACTTCGCGAGATCCTCAACTATATCCTGACCGTAGCCCCTGTATTCGATCCCGTCATACATTCTCCCAAGGACGCGGGCCGTATCGGCGATCGACTCCTTTTTTCCTATCTGCGAGCCACCCGCAAGATATGTGGTCTGCATTCCAAGATCGTGTGCCGCCACTTCAAAGCTGCAGTAGGTGCGGGTTGATGTTTTTTCAAAGATAAGGGCGATATTCTTTCCCTCAAATACCCGATGGGGCTTTCCCTCTTTTTTCAATTTCTTCAGTTTTTCAGCGGTATCGATGAACTGCATTATCTCTTCCGCAGAAAAATCAAGCATCTTCAGAAAATTTTTGTTTTTAAGATCTGACATAATATCATTCCTTCCTGTCCTTCAGTAATTCACCTATCGTTGTAGTAAGGCCTGCAACGCTTTGGAGGTTGCTCGGGATTATTATCTTTGTAGCCTTTCCGTCCGCGGCTTTTCCAAAGGCCTCGAGGGACTTGAGTGTAAGCACGGTGTCATCAGCCGCAGCCTCCTTTATGAGCCTGATACCTTCCGCATTTGCCTTCTGGACGGTCACTGTAGCCTGGGCCTCACCCTCTGCCTCTCTGATCTGGGCTTCCTTCTTTGCTTCCGCACGAAGGATCTGGGACTGCTTTTCCGCCTCGGCATTGAGGATTGCCGATTCCTTCTGGCCTTCCGCTATGAGGATCGCCGATCTCTTCTGACCTTCAGCTATCGTGACCTGCTCACGGCGCTCACGCTCAGCCTTCATCTGCTTTTCCATAGCGACTCTTATCGCTTCCGGCGGGATGATGTTCTTGAGCTCTACACGGTTGATCTTGATTCCCCAGGGGTCTGTCGCGACATCAAGTGATGAGCGCATCTTTGAATTGATGGTCTCTCTTGAGGTCAGGGTCTCATCGAGTTCAAGATCACCGATGACATTTCGAAGAGTGGTCGCTGTCAGGTTTTCTATCGCGACTATCGGATTTTCAACGCCGTAGCAGAACATCCTCGGGTCCGTGATCTGGAAGAAGATGACGGTGTCGATCTGCATTGTGACATTATCCTTTGTGATAACGGGCTGGGGCGGGAAGTCAACGACCTGCTCCTTCAGATTCACATTCCGCGCGACCCTGTCGAAGATCGGGACCTTGATGTGGAGCCCGACGTCCCAGGTCGTAAGATAGGCGCCGAGACGCTCTATTACAAAGGCGTGCGCCTGCGGAACCACCCTGATATTGGGAAGGATGATGATGAGAGCTATAACTATGAGTACGATTATCACTATAAACTGCATAACTTCTACCTCCGATCAAAAACAATTACAGGTTATTATAATTGAAGCCGGGCTCTTTGTCTTCTATTTGACCGAAACCCTTCCGGCGAGGATATCCTGATAATCCGCATAATTCTTTTTGAGGAGATTCGGCGTATCAAGCTCATAAGGACATCTTGAAACGCACTGCCTGCAGCCTATGCAGTCTTCTATCTTTTTCATGTCAAGCTGCTTTTCCTCGGAAAGCCATTTGTCGGAAGGCGCGCGCCTGATCATGAGAGACATCCTGGCGCAGTCGTTTATCTTGATCCCCATCGGGCAGGGAAGGCAGTAGCCGCAGCCTCTGCAGAAATCTCCGGTAAGTGACGCCCTTTCCTCTTCAATGAAGGACCTGATCTCATCATCCATTTCGGGCGGATTGTCCATAAAGGAAAGGAATTCGTCAAGCTCCCTCTCGCGCTGGATCCCCCAGATCGGAACGAGCCCGTCAAACTGTGTCATATAAGCCTGCGCCGCGCGGGAGTTTGTGATAAGCCCGCCTGCCAGCGCTTTCATACATATAAATCCCATGTCGGCTTCCCTGCACTTTTTTACCAGAGAAAGCTCACGATCCGACGCAAGATATGAAAAAGGGTATTGGAGAGTCTCGTAAAGGCCGGATTCTATTATCTCTTCGGCAACGCCTACTTTGTGGGTCGTGATCCCGATGTGCCTTATCAGCCCTTTTTCTCTTGCTTCAAGCATGGCTTCATAAAGCCCTGTCCCGTCCCCCGGTCTGAAGCACTGTGGAACGCAGTGAAGCTGGTAGATATCCAGATAACCGCAGTTCAGCAGCTTCAGTGATTCGTTCAAGTGGCTCCAGAACGTCTCAACATCCTTCGCTGTGGTCTTTGACGCGATGATAATGTCCCCGCGCTTAAGATATGGCCCGCCGTAATTTTCCTCGTCAGTCCCGAAGAAGGCCTTCCCGATCTTTTCCTCGCTGTCCGTATAGGCGCGGGCGGTATCAAAAAAGGTCATCCCGCCGTCCCAGGCCTTTCGAAGCAGCTTTACTGCAACATCAACAGTGTCACGCTGTATGGGAAGACAGCCAAAAGCGTTTTCTTTGGTTTTGATCTTTGTTTTCCCCAATATTATTTCTTTCATGATCACCCCCACTTTCCATAGTACAGACTGCTTTGTATTATAACAGATTAATGTGTATAATATGCAATGTTATGAGAGATACTGTGATCTTTTCCGGCGGAAGGACAGACCTTACCTTTGCGGCGGAATTCATGAAGGACAAAAATAATGCGTTTCTCATCGCTGCGGACAGAGGGCTTGGAGCTTTGATGTCGCTGGGGCTCAAGCCAAATGCCGTGATCGGTGACTTTGATTCTGCATCAGCAGAAACGACCTCTTTCGCCCATTCCCTCGAAGAGGATGAAGAAGTAACAGTCAAATATCTCAATCCCGTAAAAGATGACACGGATACTGAGGCAGCGGTCCGCTTTGCGCTTGAAAACAATAAAGAAGACGGTATTATTTATATCCTCGGCGGCACCGGAAGCCGCGTAGATCACATATTGGGTAATATTTCAGTACTCGGTCTCGGGCAGCAGTCCGGGAGAAGAATTATCCTCCTTGATGAAAACAACAGGATAGAGCTTTTGTTTGAAGGGCGAAAACTCCTGAAAAATGATGCTTTTGGGGATTTTGTATCACTGATACCCTTCGGGGACAGAGTGACAGGGCTTACATTAAAGGGCTTTAAATATCCCCTGAAAAACGCGGCTCTGTGCGGCTTCAATTCTCTCGGAATATCAAATGAGATCGTGTCAGATACAGCAGAAATCTCCTTTGATTCGGGCATTCTCATAATGGTAGAGTCAAAGGATTGAAAGGATATGATTGATGGCTACTGTGCAGGATTATCTTTACTGGAGAGGCAATGAAACATTTGATGAGCGCCCCTTCTCGATCGAGGACGCTTTCGTGTTCGCTATCCTTGCATATCTCGATCTTGACGAAGCGCTTTCTGATCTGCCAAACGCGCCGTTCTCTGAACTTGCGGCTGTGCTTGATGGGAAGAAACGCCTTACAGTCCGGACCGTAGACGGTGAGAAGGAATACGGGCGATATGAGAAGCTTTTCCGTACTGTTGCGTCCTCAAAGCGTTTTTCAAATGTGCGTATCCTTGATCTTGAAAATACCTATGACGAAAAAAAGACTCAGTTTGTTGCGATGCGCTTTGCAGTGCCCGGCCATTTCTCCTTCATAGCCTTCCGCGGTACGGATGAGACCATTACGGGCTGGAAGGAAGACTTCATAGCTACCTTCACGAAGACCTACGCGCAGGAGCGGGCTTCGCATTATCTTTCAGAGGTGCTTTCAAGGATCCCTGAAGGTGAGGTCATATACGCCGGAGGACATTCAAAGGGCGGAAACCTCGCAATGATAGGCACTGCGCAATTGTCATCGCCTGAGATCAGGAGATTTACGCATATATACAGCTTTGACGGACCCGGAATAGCTGAAGATGTGATCGACAACTCGATACTTGCAAAAATACAGGACCGCTTCACGGAGGTGGTTCCGGAATTCTGCATCATCGGCCGGCTTTTTACAAAAAAGATCGTAAACTGCAAAATAGTAAAGAGCGATTCCACAGGCCTTTCCCAGCACAATGTATCCAGCTGGAGCATAGGGCCTGACGGTCCCATATATACTGATGACTTTGATCCGGCAAGCGTAAAGCTCGCGGACACGATAGACGACTGGATCTTTGACGCTGACCTGGAACAGCGAAAAAACTTCGTTGATATGTTCTTTGATTCCATGAGATCCTACGGCTCGTCAAAATTCAATGAGATCGGGCATCAGGGACCTGCGGAGATAGAAAGTATCCTGATCGCTATGGCATCATTCGGAAAAGGGAATCTCAAGATGGCGATGTCCTTCCCGAAGAAGGCATTGTTCGGAAATAAAAGCTCGCCCTTTGACCGACTTAAGGAAAAGGTCAAGAGCGAAAAGAAAGAGATCCTTCCGATGCTCGTGATAATCGCCATAGGAATATTGTTCCTGGTACTGCCCCTGAACGGCCTCGCCGTGTTTGTAGGGATCGTAATGCTCATTCCCGTGGCTTACGAGGTCATCACCACGCTGAAGGCCCTTAAAGCCGATAAATGGAATTTCAAGGAACAGCGCACCCGGGTGAACATCTGCCTCATCATAATAGGTATCTATCTCGTCGTTATGTTCAAGGAAGGTGCGCTGCCCTTCATCTTCAGCACGGCACTCGGGATCATCTTTTTGATCTTTTCATACAGAGGGCTTTCTGACTCCAGGAAGTTTTACAGGATCCATAATGCGAGGATGGTGTTCTTCGCCCTTGAATCTGCGGCGATGATCGTTCTCTCCATCCTTACCTTTGCGATACCGGAACAGGCGCTTTCGTGGTATGTGAATTACATCGGGATCGCGCTGATTGCCGACGGGGCTTTCAGACTGATAATGTCATTGACGGCGCCCAAGGAATGATGATCGAGGTGGTGACGCGGGGACGGTTCTTTTGGCGCACTTAGTGCCAAAAGAACCGTCCCCGTAGTATTCCCCGTTTTTTTTAGTACGGTATGAAATCCGCCCAGTAGTACTGGCTCATATATTCGCACTCATAAGCATTGACAGCTCCGGGATCGAGCTCCGAGAAACGGTAGGCATCACAGTCAAGCACATCCGGCTTCACTGCGAAGGCGTTGTAGGTATGGACCACGGCATCCTCAGCCCCAACGGCCTTGAGGCTCTTTATCATGGAATGTGTATAGGTCTGAAGGAGATTCTGAAGCTTTTTTTCATAGGGTTCATCCTCGAATATGGCAGCGAAGATCTCCTTTGATGTGACGGAGCTTCCGCGTTTGTGCACAAGATATGCGAATACCTCCTTGGCCTTGCTCCGCTCAAAACGAACATGTTCACCGTCCGGTGTGAAGACATCGAAATTTCCGAAGCACTGAATACGAAGGAGCGCGCCCTTCTTCGGCTCAATAGGGAAGCGAAGCTCGGAAAGCTCCTTCTCGATCTTTTCCTTGCTCACAGGCTTCATGATATAGCCGCTGGCATGAAGGCTCATGGCCTCGCCTGCATATTCCGAATAGCCCGTGACAAAGATGATATTCATCTTGGGATTGACATCCTTAAGCTTCTTTGCAAGCTCCACGCCATTCATCCCGCGCATATGGATATCAAGAAATGCGATGTCGCAGCCATTATTTTGAGCTTCGGAAAGCAACTCATCCTGATCGTCGAAGGCTGTGACATCTGCGTCAGGAGAAGCCTTCTTTATCGACATTTCAAGCATCTGGAGAGCCAGCGGTTCATCATCAACGCATAAGATACGCATAGTTTTTACCTTTCTTATTTAATCAACCAGCGTTTTTTGTACATCCTTTGGAAGCGTTACCGTGACAGTCGTCCCAACGTCTATCTCGCTTTCGGTCACAATATCCGCGCCGCAAAGATCATGCAGTCTCTTCTTTGTATTTTCTCTCCCAACATGACTGCGCCCGTCGGGTTCCTTCGCAGCATTGGGATCAAAGCCAACGCCGTCATCCTTTATGATCACGAGGAAAGCAGTGTCAGTTTCCCTTGTGGAAATAGTGACCGTGCCTCCTTTTTTCTTCATGCCGACCCCGTGCTTTACTGCATTTTCAACCATTGGCTGAATTGCGAGCATGGGAACCTTGAAATCCGTGACCGGGATATCATATTCAACCTGAAGCTTCTTTCCGAACCGAAGCTGTTCGATATAGAGATATTTTTTCAGATGCTCGAGTTCTATCTCAAAAGGAACAGGTTTGGTCTGCTTCAGGGAATCCATATTGCCGCGAAGATAATCCGCAAAGGTAATGGTCGCTTTCTGCGCGGTTTCGGGATCAAGTGTACAAAGCATAGCGATCGATGAGAGCGCATTGTATATGAAATGAGGCTGGATCTGACTCACCATGATACTGACCTTTGCCTCATAGAGTTCCTTCTTTGCCTTCTCCCTTTCCTCGGCGATACGGACATTCTCCTTTGTGTAATGATCTAGCTCACAGGAAAGATCCGCGAGGGAATCGGCGAGATATTCAAGCTCGTTGTTCGTCTTGATCCTGTACATCGAGGCTACCATATCAGGGCTGCTCTTGTCAGCAGAATAGGAAAGGATGCCTTCCTCTATTTTTGAGATCGGACGCGTGACCTTTCGCCTGAGGACAAGAAGGAAAACGATCATTCCAAGAACAATGCAGGCAGCGATAATGATCTGGTTTGTTATGACTTTACTGCGTATGGAATTTCTGAAATTGTCCCAGTCATATACCAGAGCCAGAGCAGCTCTCACCTTGCCGTTTATAACGAAAGGACGATAACCGATATAATAACTCCCTTTCCCGGGAATATCCCATGACCTTTCAAAGCGTATCTCCTCGGACGGGGAGTTTACCATATCTACTATCGCCGGATGGTCTTTGAGAGAGATCTCGTAACGGTGTCCGATCTTCCTGATGGGTCCTTCCTGTCCGTTTTCACCAAAAACAAAGATCGACTCCGGATCGGAAAGATCATAAAAAGCGATGCGTTCGTAGGGAAGGTCCTCCACAACCTCCCAGAAGGAACTGAAAAGGCTGTCATATGTGATCTTTGAAAAGGCAGGCCAGAATCTTTCCGGCAATTCATTCTCATAGAATCCTGCATCTCCATCAACCCCGTCAACGTCATTCGCTATCGTATAATCAATAAAGGTGTCAAGATCATCCGGGTCCTGATCAGCATTATGATAATCCGGATTCTTTTTCCATTCATCCAGGATCCCTTCAAGAACTATGGGCGACCCGTAGGTAGCGATGGAAACGGTTTCGGATGTTTCCTCAAGCGTCCTTTTCATATTGGCATTCTGCCCGTCCAAAAATCCGGTTACTGAGGTTTCATATATCCCAAAGGACACAATGGTAAGGAGAACGATCAGTATAATAAGAAAAGTAAGCCCGAGCTGAAACAGCAGCCTGCTGCGCTTCTTTTTGCCCTTCATTTGGTCTTCGCCATTTTATAAAATATGAGCCACATCACAAGGAAACCTACAAGTCCTGAGCCAATGCCTATTATCATTCCAAAGAGGACATCGCTCGGATAATGAACGCAGCGGATGATCCTTGTGGCCCCCACAACGAGCGGGATGATCATGAGGAAGATCCAGGTCCACTTTTTCCTGACCTTCAAAAGGACTGCGGTAAGTGCCGTGAAGATCGCAAAATTCAATGATGTATGACCGGACGGGAAGGAGAGGTCGTCTTCAAGATGTGCGCCCGCATTCATCCAGTGTGTATAGTAGGTATCTCCGAAGGGAGTTTCGAGCAGCGTGACATAGGGCCGCAGTCTTCCGACTCCGGGCTTGACCATTACATTTACAATGAGAAGAGCCACAAAGAATGCAACGAGCATTGCAACTCCCGCTTTCCGGGTTTTCTTCGGGATGATAAGGAGCACTGATACCGCAAATGCAACGATGAAGGCTATCGTATCCCCCATATGCTGGCAGACATCAGCGAGTCCGATGGTAAACGGATTCTGGAAATTCCAGAAAAACTGATAAACCGCCGTATCAAATCCATAGAATGCTGTATCAAGTACTGAACCAAGCTGTCCCGGCATTTTTTTACACCTCCCTGCATATGTAGCGCCCCCTACTGTTGCTTCGCAACCCCTCGCCGGGGCGGCACCATACCACTTCGTAGCATGGTCTGCGTCACTTCTAATGTCATAAGGAATCCACCACTTCGTGGTACCCCTTATGACGAAATTCGGCGGCACTTCGGTAGCTAAGAACGAATGCTATTATATCACATCACGAATATCAGGGGAAAGCCGGGGAAGGTTTCCTTTTTCGATTTTCAAGATACCGCTGACTCTTGACATCGAAGAGGCCTTTTAGTAGAATACTTGTTGCGCTTTGTGTCAGCAGCAAGGCGTAAGTTTCGTTTATTTGAGGAGAAGTACTCAAGTTGGCTGAAGAGGCGCCCCTGCTAAGGGTGTAGGTCGGTAATCCCGGCGCGAGGGTTCAAATCCCTCCTTCTCCGTGACAATCTTTGATTGTCGAAAATAATATGGCGCCATAGCCAAGCGGTAAGGCAAAGGTCTGCAAAACCTCTATGCACCAGTTCAAATCTGGTTGGCGCCTTAAAAAAAGAGACACCGGAAATCCGGTGTCTCTTTTCTATCTTTTTTAGGGCAGGTCTCAGACCTTGAAGAACTCGAGCTCGCTCTCGAGCTTCTTCGCAAGATCGTTCAGGTTGTTCGCGGAATCCGCAAGGAGGTTGACTGTCGCGTTGAGCTCCTCCATGGATGCCGAGGTCTCCTCGGTTGAAGCCGCATTTTCCTGGGATATGGCTGAAAGCGAATCCATCGCGTCCACGATGATGGTCTTGCTCGCAGCACTCTCCTGTGAAAGGCCGGATATCGTCGTAACGCCATCGACCGTAGTCCCGACTCCGCCGATGAGCTCGTTGATCTTGTCTACTGTATTGTTCAATACATTGTTGAAATCGCCGCTCTTTTCGGTGACCTCTGCAGTCTTTGTCATTGCGTTCTGTGACTGCTTCAAGAGCTTTGCCATCTCTGCCCTGATCTCTTCGGCTGTCTGGGCAGACTCTGTAGCAAGTTTTCCGATCTCCTCTGCAACAACTGCGAACCCTCTTCCGGCCTCACCGGCACGGGCTGCCTCAATTGAAGCATTCAGCGCAAGAAGGTTCGTCTGGGAAGCTATCGATGTGATGCCGTCAACCTTTTCATTAACACCCTGAACGGCGGAGTTCGTAGCGCTCATGCCTTCAGATATCTCGTTCATGGCCGCCATCATGGATTCCATATTGGAGGAGAGCGATCTCAGTGCCTCTGCGGAGGACATACTGGAGTCGTTCATTGATGTCGCTGTAGATGCAAGACCTTCGGCATTGTTTGCCACATCCTGGATAGCGTCTGAAAGGCTATTGATATTGTCGGTAGCCTTCTGAACAGTCTCAGCCTGATCTGTAGCGCCTCTTGCGATGCCTTCCACTGCCTCTGATACATCATCCGCGGTCTGGCTGATCTGGCCTGCGGTATCAGCAAGCGATGTCGAGGATTCGCCAAGATTTGTCATGACATCCTTGATATTTATGACGACTGCCTTGATCTTGTCGATGACCGAGTTTGTCGCGTTTATCATCTCGCCGAACTCGTCCTTGCGGTCAGTAAATTTCCTGTCCTTGATATCGGTAAACTTTCCTTCGGAAAGGTCGGCAAGGGAATCGTTCAGCGCTCTAACCGGCCTCTCGTAGGATCTCGCGACTATGAAGGCTATGATAATGCCTGCCACTATAAAGGAAATACCCATTGCAAGGAGGATAATGATCATATGTGTGACATGCGCAAGAGCTACGGACTCAACCCTGCAGGAGGCTGAAACCCAGCCTGTATGATCTTCCTTTACCCAGGAAACCATCCAGTTCTCCCCGCCGAAGGGTGCAGTATAATCCCCGCTGGTCTTGTCGCCTCTTGAATCCGTATAGAAGGGATTTCCGGACTGATCCTCGGGATTGTCGGCTGTGATCTCATGTCCTGAGTGAGCGATAACAGAGCCTGTGCGGTCTACCATCACTATCTCCTGCTTGTCCTCGATGATCTCCTCTTTGAGAAGATCATGGAAATCCGCAAGGTCATAATTTCTGTGGATTATACCAATGATCTTCGACTTCGCTTCGTTGTAAACCGGAGCCGAGATGCAGACGATCCTTGAACCATTCGTCTTTGAGACCTGAATATCGGACACATAGGTCTTTCCTTCCATGGCCTTCTTGAAATATTCTCTTTCCGAAATATCTACAAGGTTGTCGCCTACGGAGCGGACAAGCTGCATACCGTCAGCGCCGGTAAGAACTGTGGAATTTCCGTCCGCGAGATTGTTGTCTATATCCTGGAGCTGAAGCTTGATGTCAGCTGCAAGAGATCTGTTCCCTTCAAGGAACTCTATCGTAGAAGGCGCGTTCGCGGCCGTAAGTATTGCCTGAACATTCTGATTCAGTATGTTTTCTATGGTTTCCTCAATGAAACGCGCCTGAACATCATTGATCTCCATTGCGCTTTCGATCCCGTCCCTTCTTGTCAGGACCATACTGATGATGATCGAGAGGGCAACAGGTATCGCTACCAGAAGGCCCATTATCGTCATGAGCTGGGCCTTGATGCCCATTCGTCCTTTCACCTTTTTCTTTTTTGAACCTGCGCCACTTTGTGCCATTTGAAGACCCCTCCTAAAAAAAAAACTATCATATGAGGCTGTTCAGGCCTCTTTTTAAAAAAACACCAATAATGATAATAATTCTTATCCGTGCAACTGTCAAGAATTGCTGATTTTTTGTGGATTTTTCCGCTATCTTCCTGAAAAAAGGACCACGGACAAAACGCCCGTGATCCCTGCATTTTTAATCAACGCCTGTTGATCCGTGCTATCAGAAAAATAAACTGCCCAAACCGCCTAACATGCTGCCTATTCTGCCTCGAATTACAGCATTAATGATCAAAAATACAGTGCAGATTACGAGACCGATGATAGACGTCACAAGCCCGCCTGTTCTGACCGCTGAATAATCGCCCCTGTTCTTCGCAACAGCCTGAAAGATAAGACCTACAACACCGGCAATAATACCAACAACCTGTAAATAGACTATAAATACCAGGCTGGATATACCGCAGACGAGAGATCCGACTGCAAAACCCGTCTCAGGCTGCATGCCCAGCAGATAGAATCCGTCAGGCTGCCGCCCGGTCGGCGGATAGCCATAGGACTGCTGGCTGTAAGGCTGCTGATAGCTCTGCTGCTGATAGCCCTGCTGCTGGTAGCCCTGCTGCTGATAGCCCTGCTGCTGATAGCCCTGCTGCCCGTTTGAATTCTGGTAGGGCTGACCCTGCTGATAGCTGTTTTGCTGATTCTGATTGTCCATTTTTTCCTCCCCCGTTATTTGTTTTGATTAATAGAGACCACCCAGGAGATCTTCCAGACCACCCAGACCACTTGAACCGCCTAACAAACCGCCAAACAAACCGCCAAGACCTCCGAAAATGCCCCCTACGCTTTTAATCATAGAGCCAACAACAGCTGCACCGATAACTGCTATAAGGCAGGCTATGAGACCGACGAGAGACATGAGAAATCCGGCTGTCATGATTCCGGAAGTATCGCCGCCCTTTTTTGCGATGTAACCGAGTATGAAACCTATTACGCCTGCAATAATACCGAGGACCGCCGTGACCATTGCACCATTAGGCAGAGCCGGCACCGTACTAAATGCTGCGGCAGCGAGAACACCGCCATTGAAACTATGTATGAGCAAAAAAGCTATACTCGCTATACCGCAGATGAGCGAACCTTTGGCAAGTCCGCTGGAAGACTGCTTGGGCCCCTGCGGCGGGTAGCCGTAAGGCTGCTGAAAACCTCCCTGCTGTGCATTGGGATCCTGGTAGGGCTGACTCTGCTGTACATTGGGGTTCTGAAAAGGCTGACCCTGCTGTACATTGGGATTCTGATAAGGCTGACCCTGCTGGTAGCCGCCTTGCAGATTCTGATTGTCCATACTTTTTCCTCCTCAAAAAAAACTAACCCGGGTGATAAGCACACACCCGGGTTGAATTTTAATTGTTATCAGAAACAGTGTCAAGCAAACACGCATTATGCGGTCGGATAAAATCTACGGAATATGATGATCCGTCCTGCCCGATATCCATACGGATCAAAAGAGACCGCCTAAAAGACCATTCAGAATATTGTCAAGACCACCCGAACCGCCGAAGAGATCGCCATAGCTGTTCGAGCCACCGAACAGACCGCCAAGGAGACCATTCAGGATGCTGTCAAGACCACCCGAGCCGCCGAACAGATTGCCGTAACCGTTCGAGCCGCCAAACAGGCGGCCAATAGAACTTTCCATGATATTTCTCCACGAAGCAGCCTGAACCATCGAGTAAATGGTGGCGATAGCACAGAAAATGAGACCGATGAGAGATATTATAAGTCCGGCTGTCATGATTCCCGAAGTGTCACCGCTCTTTTTTGCGACTAAACCGAGAATTAAACCTATAATACCGGAAATAATACCAATAATGACAAAGATCAGCTCCCAATTTGTTGTACCCGGGATCAGATTCGTTATTCCCGGAATTATGTTTTTTGCTGCGGCAACTAAAACACCTCCCCTGAGAGCAAATATGAATAAAAGGGATAAACTTGCTATACCGCAGATGAGCGCACCGATGGCAAGTCCGCCGGCGGGCTGCTTCCGAGGCTGCCCTGTCGGCCGGTAACCGTAAGACTGCTGATATCCCTCCTGATATCCCTGTCGGGAATAAGGGTCCTGCTGCCAGTAAGCCTGCTGATTGTTGGGATCCTGATAGGACTGATCCTGCTGATAGGCGCCCTGCTGATTCTGATCATCCATACGTTTTCCTCCTCAAAAAAACCCCGGGTGATAAGAACACACCCGCTTCAAAGTTTACTTGTTATAGGAAACGGTGTCAAGAAACTTTGCACAGCAGTCCGAAAGATAACGTACTTCTCTTATGCTCCATTTCCAAGGCAATCAACCGCATACAATGGTATTGTAAAAATACCATCCGCTTCACCAAAATTATCCTTTGAAAGCTTTATAGCACGCTTTGGAGCATATTTCCTGCAATAATTCTTCAGACTTGTAGATCTGCGATGCCGCGACGCTTTTATCTCTATCGGCTGCAAGCCATACTCTTCAACATTGTCCAGAAACAGGTCGATTTCCATACTTTCATCCGGCTTGTAATAGTGCAGGTCATATCCCATAGCCGCCATCTGCTGAACAACATAATTCTCCGTGATAGCGCCGCGAAAAATATTGGGTTCATTACTTCCTATGACTCTTCGGCTTATCCCTGCCCTGTGGCTGAGTATTCCAACGTCTGACATGTACAGCTTGTACGCGTTCTCGTCTTCATATACTTTCAAGGGCGATTGGGGAATTTTGACATTATTTACGCGGTACACGAGACCGGATGCACAAAGCCAATCCACAGCGGTTCTGTAGTCCCTTTTGTTTGCATTTTCGCGCACAGCTTTGTACATAAATTTGGGATTTTCTCTGGCAAGCTGTCCGGGAACTGACTGGTATACCCTTCCTATCCGCACTCCCTCCGCGCTGCTTTGAGTATACTTTGTCATATCGGCCTGATACGCGAGGGCAATATTATCATAAAAGAGATCATCCACCAATTCCGTATTCTTGTCTTCTGAGATATATACCTTTACCGCCTCAGGCATCCCTCCTACAAAAAGATAATCCTCAAAACAGCTTAATGCTTTTTCATGAATGCCTTGAATTAAGGGATTTCGCTCCATATAGGATTCACGTATGGAATTGATTAAGATATCTTCATCACATGCCAAAAGAAATTCTTCAAAATCCATTGGATACATATTCCGGATCTCAACTTTCCCCACGGGAAATGATGTTTCAAAGCGGTTGATCTTTATACCGAGAAGGCTGCCGGCACCTATGATCTTGTATTCATGAGCGTCTTCGCAAAAATACTTTAAGGATGTGATCGCTCTCTCGCTTTGCTGGATCTCGTCAATAAAGATCGTAGCACCTGCATTTATACGTCTTCCGGAAAGCTGTTCCATAAGACGAATGATGATCCCGGGATCCAGTGTTTTTTCAAATATTTCCAGGTACCCGCTTTGCTTTTCCAGATTGATATACAGCCAGTCTTTGTAGTTTTCTTTACAAAACTGACGGATGGTCCATGTCTTTCCAACCTGTCTGGCGCCCGCTACCAATAGAGGTTTTCTCCCGGGGTCTTTATCCCATACGCGAAGTACTTCTTCGAATTTTCGATACATAGCCCGCTCCTTTTTATACGATTATAGCCCGTTATTTCAAGGAGCACAAGCTGACTACATGAAAAAGTTGAAAAGTTTCAATTTTTTCGTACGAAAAATCTGAAACTTTTCATCTTTTTCGCATTTTGACCATGGGGACGGAGGAATTTTCCGCGCCGGGCAGATAAAAAAGCTTCTGGAAAATTACAAGGATATAGATGATTTCGACGTCATGACCGCAAAGGACGTTGAAGCCCTCACCGGCTACGCCGTGTCCTCGATGAACAACTGGATCCGGCATGGGTATCTGAAAGCCTTCCGCAAGAAATCGCAGAAAACCAAGCTTATAATTCTTCAGTCTTAAAAACAGTATAACCTTCGTAATAATAGCTGTGG
>CAMVHB010000035.1 GCA_947167155.1 uncultured Lachnospiraceae bacterium
GAGGCCGCGTTCAGAACAAACAGGAAGACCATCAGGAATGTGACAACCGACATCAGCCTCTTATTGAAAATGCCTTTTTTCGACTGTTTATTATATGGTCTTTCCATTATCCACTCCTACCGTCTTCTACAGAATGCCCGCGATGAACCTGCGGAATTCATTATACTCTATAAACATTACGGAATACAGCCGCATTTGCAGGGAGAGAGGAGACGGTTCTCTATCTCCGAGAACCATCCCCTGCCGCAACCAAACGCGCCAAAATTCCCCGCATCTTGTCAATTTCAGTTGATAGAAATCTACGCAACCGTGCTTTACAATAATCGCATAGTTTTGATTTTGGGGAGGCTTATATGGTTGTTGTAAAGGTACAAAAACTCTCGAAGAAATACAGGGACTTCGAGCTCTCTGATGTGTCCTTCGCTCTCGAAAGCGGGAGGATCACAGGCTTTGTCGGCAGGAACGGCGCGGGGAAGACCACGACGATCAAGTCCATGCTCGGTATGGTCCATCCGGACAGCGGGATTGTTTCCTACTTTGATATGCCTTTTGTTGGTAATGAAGCAGCGATCAAAAAACGCATCGGCTATTCAACGGGAACTGTCAGCTGGTATCCGAGAAAGAAAATAAGCGACATAGTTGATATCGTAAAAAGGTTCTATGACACCTGGGATGATGAAGCTTACAGGAATTATCTCCGTCTTTTTGAAATAGATGAAAAGAAGACTCCGCGCGAGCTTTCAGAAGGTATGAAGGTAAAACTGAACCTCGCCCTCTCGCTTGCGCACCGTTCGGATGTACTGATCCTTGATGAACCGACGAGCGGTCTTGACCCGTTTTCGAGAAACGAGCTTCTCAATATATTCGAAGAGCTTCGCAACCGCGGTACGACCGTATTTTTCTCAACCCATATCGTTTCAGATCTTGAAAAATGCGCTGATGATATTATCTATATTTCAAAGGGAAAGATAATTAATTCAATGCCAAAATCAGAATTCACCCAAAAATATTCAAATGCCGGTGAAAGCCTTGAGGATACTATACTCCGGCTGGAGGGAGGTGTCTTTAATGCGTAATATACTTCGAAAGGAGATGCGGCTTTCCGCTTCAGTTCTTTCATACCTTTTCATTTTCTTCGGGCTGATGTTCCTGCTGCCCGGTTATCCTGTTCTTTTAGGCGCCTTTTTTGTAACGTTTGGGCTGTTTCAGGGCTTTCAGTGGGCAAGGGAAGCAAACGACATCGTGTTTTCAGCGCTGCTTCCCATAGCAAAAAAGGATATCGTAAAGGGAAGATTTCTTTTTGTCTGCCTGATAGAATTCTGCGCCCTTCTATTGATGGCGCTTTCCATCGTGCTCCGTATGACAGTTTTCGATTCCCATGCATACAGGACCAATTCGCTGATGAACGCGAACTTTTTTGCGCTTTCCCTTGCTTTTCTGATCTTTGCACTTTTCAACCTGATATTCGTCGGAGGCTTCTTCAAAACAGCCTACAAGATCGGGCGCCACTTTGTAGTCTTTATTATTGTTTGTTTTTCTATTATATTTGTTGCTGAAGCACTTCATCATATTCCCGGGCTTGAAAGGCTGAATTCCTTTGGGTTTGATGATATACCGCTTCAGCTGATACTGCTCCTTGCCGGGATCATTATCTTTTTTGTGATCACATTTTTTTCATACAAAAAGGCGTGCAGGGATTTTGAAATATTAGATCTATGAGAGGGAGAGGACAATGCTCAAAGACAATCTTGTAATGCTTCGAAATATCCACGGCTTTTCTCAGGAAGCGATCGCTGAAAAAATAGGTATTTCGCGGCAGGCCTACGCGAAATGGGAGACAGGCGCAACCGTTCCCGATATTGAAAAATGCCTGGCTCTGGCGGATGTTTACGGAACAACGATTGACAGCCTGATAAGGACAGAGCCGGTTGAGGGCGTCGGGATGATACCTCCCGCGCCCAAGGGCAAGAACATCTGGGGCTCTGTCATGATCAATGACAGAGGTCAGATCGTAATACCAAAGGGCGCGCGAGATCTCTTCGGCTTGTCGGGAGGACAGCGCCTGATCGTTCTCTCTGACGAAAACGGGATCGCCCTGGTGCCTGACGAAACCTTCATGGCGAATATGAAAAGAGTCATGGAATTTGCGGAAATGAACCCTGGGGACGGAGTCAATGGACCATAATTAATGAACAATTTGGACGAAGTCAAGGGATCAAAATAAGGCAAAACTCCTCAAATATGAGGTTCTCAACCAATCAAAATGGTCCCTCGACTCCGTCCCCTGGGACCATTATTGAACCACTCCATTCTTCTTCGCTGAATGCCTGCTTTCCTATATTGCCTGCTGCCATACTTATCACAAGTCCTATGATGACCGCCAAAAAAATGAATAATACCGGCAGCAGCGGATTCTTCCGCACTTCTTTTTTCATTTGGGAATTCCTGCACAAAGCAAAAACTTTCGTTCCGATAAAAGCCCAGAACAGGAGCTTCAGTATATTCTCAAAAAATACCAAGGCGCCTGCTTTATCATAATCAAGGAATGCGAAAGGAACCCTGAAAAAGAGATAATCGAACATTCCATTCCTGATGAACAAAAACAGTCCGATACCTGCCGCAGCGCAGAATATAGCTGACAATACTGTCTTCACACGCTCAGTGAGCTTCAGCCTTGCAAATATCACCGGGATATGAAGTCCCAGGTGCAGACCCATTAATACAAATGCCCAATGTGACATGGAAAGATGCATTAATCTTGCAAATGAAACCTTCGCCATGCCATAGAGGAAAGGAACCGCATGAGCACTCATGGACATTCCGCAGAAAGCAGTGAGCGCAAAGGACAGAAGAAGCGCAAAATTGATGATCGTTGTGATTATCCGGTACGCATTATATTTGCCCTTGAATAAAGCACCGTACCACTTCCTGTTGAGGATCTGATGGACAATGACAAGCACAGTCATGACTATCCCGATCCACTCATGCAAAACTTCCCCCGTCACCTGATAAGCCATCAGGCAAAGCAGAAGGACAGTCATGCAGATGTCCACTATTCTTTTTACGATAATATTTTGTTTCGGCTGCATATATCTGTCCTCACTTTTTCTTTACTTCAGATTGGTGTCACCCCAGCGTCACTTCAAACCATCTATCCAGGATCTGATTTCATCCTCCGATGCTCCTGCGCCGAATCGCTTTCCGGAAACCCACTCACCGCTTTTGGCCTTGTCTGCAAGATTCTGTCCGCTCCTGCCAATTCCGCTGCTGCTTGAAGTACAGAAGGGGATCATGGTAATACCGTCAAATTTGCAGCTCTCCACAAATGTATCAATGATGCGGGGTTCTTCTCCCCACCAGATGGGATATCCGATATAGATCGTTTTGTATCCGGCAAGTGATACAGGATCACTTCCAATTTCAGGTCTTACAGCCGGATCGTTCTGTTCCTTTGTTGACCGGCTGTTCGAATCGTTCCAGTTAAGGTCGGCAGATGAATATTCCTGTGCTGCCTTGATCTCATATGTATCCGCACCGGTAATACCCGCTATCTTTTCCGCTATCCCCTTGGTTGTCCCTGTAGCGGAAAAATATACTACGAGAGTCTCGTTGCTTTTCTTTGTGCTGTCTGCTTCTTTTGACGATGCGGCTTCAGAAGAAACAGCCGGCGTGGTTAAAACCGACGAAGAAGTCGATGTCTGATCTGTTTTCTCTTTTATGTCATTTGAAGTTTTTGTCTCGCTGGATGTTTTTGTTTCCTGCGAGCTCTCGGCCTGCACATTCTGTACGGAATTGTTTGACGCCTGATTTACATTATTCCCGCATGCCGTAAGCCCAAGAGCCAGCAGCACCGCTGCTATTACACTCAGCTTTTTCTTCATTTTCTTATCATCCTCCTTGTTCAAAACACTACGGATAATGGTCCCTGGGGACGGAGTCAAGGGGCCAAAAAAAATAGCTCCTGGAGACGGAATCAGAGGGGCAAAATGAGGCAAACTGCCCGTATACGCAGTTTTCAGCAAAAAAAAAAAATGGTCCCTCGACTCCGTCCCCAGGGACCATTTATAGAAACTGAACTGTCAGATCAAGAACTGACTGAAGCCCGTCACTTCAAGTATTTCCTTGACATCTTTGCTTACATTGACCATATGGAAATTCTTTTCCCCGGCAAGACCCTTGTACATTATCATCATGACTCGAAGACCGGCAGATGAGATGTACTGAAGATCTTTTGCGTCAACTGTAATGGATGAAAGGGCTTCTTTCCCGGGAATGTTTTCGTATTTTCCAAGGAGGTCAGGAGCCGTGATCGTATCAAGCCTCCCGCTGAGTGAAATGGAAAGATCCTTGTCCTTTAATGACAGAACGGCTTCAAACTCTTTGTCCTTTACTTCCTGCACCAGGCTTTCCCCTTCTGAATCCAATGTCAGTACACACATTTCAATGCCGCGATAAGCCTCCCTCAAAGCCTCGAGTTTCTCCTTATCTCCTCCCAGAGAAGTGAGTTCCGGAAGAAGGTCGGCATAAGAGATCTTTTCCACTGAAAATCCATGTTCTTTCAGAAAGCCTTCTGCCTTTTCCACTCCGCCGTCAAACAGACTGTTGTGCCCAAGGCTTGCATCAGCCATTTTGTTTGCCGTATTATCGGCAAAAGCCCTGACAGTCTCTGGATCATCCTTGAAAAGCACAGAAAATGTGGCCGGAAATACAGCCATGCTTGTCATATCCCCTGTGATCCAGCATCCGCCATGCTTACTCAGGATCTTTTTCATATTTTCCACAACAGATATCAACTCGGGCTCCGTAAAATAACCAAGAAGCCCGTCCGTAACTATGCATACCTCCCCGTCAATAGTATCCAATGCCTTGCTCATGGACTCGAAGTTCGTTGCATCCACACCATAGTAATTAACAGTCTTCCCGTATTTGTCAGGGAGGAGGTCCTTCACTATGCCCCCGATCTCATCCACCACCACCGGAAGGTCAAGCCCGATATAATTAAATCCTTCCCTTGCGGCGAAAAGGGCTCTCGGCGTGTATCCTGAAGGAAGGTCTATGATATTTTTCTTTTTCTCCTTTAATATCATCCGGTTGCTGATCTCATACCTGGCCTCAAGGCCTATGGAAAAGGCCTTCAGTATGATCTGCGGAGGCGCGGCAACACCCTGAATGTCGCTTATATCCATTTTTGACAAAATGGCAATAGCATCCTTGTTTCCCGCCTGAGCCAGGGAAGTTATTGTCCCCTTACCAGTGGTAAAGATCGGATTCACTCTCGCCTGAAGTTCTTTGTCTGACATGATACTACTCCTTTCTATCATCAAAACAGGCCCTATGAGCCTTTGCGATTGTATCACATTTTCCTGCCGCCGACCGCATGTGCCGCGTCATTCCACCTCAACCGGTGCAGCTCCCCCTTTTCTTCCATGCCGGGAAAGCCGTTCTGTCGAAGGGCTTCGTAAAGGACTATGGCAACGGCGTTTGAGAGATTTAATGATCTGATGTCATGCCCCATCGGGATCCTGATGCAGTCCTCCTCGTGATCCACCAGGATCTCCTCGGGGATGCCTGCGCTCTCTTTTCCGAACATTATGAAGTCATCCACCCCAAAGCTGACATCCGTATAAGACCTTTTTGCCTTGGTTGTTGCAAGCCACACCTTAGCCCCGGGATGCTTACTTCGAAAATCGTCATAGTTCATGTAACGGGTATAGTCCAGCTTTTCCCAATAGTCCATCCCGGCGCGTTTCAGGTCTTTCACCTGCAGCCTGAAGCCAAGTGGTTCGATCAGATGGAGCGAGCTCCCCGTAGCCACACAGGTTCTTCCGATATTCCCGGTATTCTGCGGGATCTCCGGCTGATGCAGAACGATATGCATTAATTTCCACCCGCATAGAATTCTGTCTTCGTCCTGTTCTCCTGAATGAGAACCGTAGACTGGTGCAGCTTTTCGCATAGTTCATCCGCTGCCGCATGAACTGCCGCTATGTTGGTATCACTCAGGATCGCAACGACCGAATATTCCTGAAACAGTTCACCGTTTTCCTTCCATCCGCCGTTTGCTTCCTGAATGGTATATCCGCCAAAATGATCGGCAAGCACCTCCTCAACAAGCTCCTTTGCTTCATCCGGTGTGCACACCGGCTCATTGGTTTCCATGTCATTCGTACCTATGTACATGACATATTGCACGTCAGGACTGTTTATCACAGGTACAAGGTTTATTATGGACATTACTATCGCAGCTGCCGACAGTATGATCGCGATGATACCGATTTTCTTGCTCATAGATCGCATCCTCCTTTTACACAAACGCAGCCATATATAACGGCAGAGTTACCACTCCTTCCTCACTGATCCCAATATTCCCATCCACAAATTTATATGCAGATGAAATATCCTTTTCATTCTTTATGATGGAGGTCAGTGAGCTCGCCTTGGAATTATTACTCTTGACCTCAATGGGGATCACTTTTCCATCAATCTGAATGATAAAATCCAATTCCTTTTTTGTGGTCTCGTTTTTATAATAATATAACGGGTATCCCCTTTTGTGAAGAGCATCTGCAACAGCGCATTCATACATCCCGCCCTTTGTACTTCCCAAAAGCGTATTTTCAACTATATGCTGCTTAAGTGAAAAATCCTTCATCGACATCAAAAGAGAGAGATCGGTCGTATAGGCTCTGAAATTATTTTCACGGACATAATCACTGAGATCATACCTGATCGCCGTAACATTTTTGCACAGATGAACCATATCGGCCCTAAGCAGCCACTCTATGCTTGAATAATATTTTTGAGCTCTTGCCCCCTGCTCTATCTCCTTGTATTGAAATTTGTGATTTTCTTTATCAAGAAGCTGTTTCGCAAGTGTCAGATAGCACTTTTCCGCCTTTACCTTTTCCTCTGCCGCCGCGTAATGTGCTATGTCATACTGGTAGCCCTGCAGCAGATTCCTTTGAACCTTATCAACCTCACTGAAATCCCGGGTATCAACATATCTTTGAACCGCTTCCGGCATGCCGCCGGTCGCGATGTAGTGCCTGAAATAATTCATCAGCTGCGTGTTTACAGCAGACGGTATAGCTCTTTTCTCCTTTGGATAATCCTTCAACGAAGAAATAATATCATTTGACAGGCCTATCCCCCAAAGATATTCCTCAAAATCCAGGCCATACATTTGAAGATGATCGACATACCCGACCGGGTAGGATGAAGCCCTCTTATAATCTATCCCCAATAGGGATCCTGACGCAATAACATCATATCTGTTATCGATTGCCCAGAACTTCAAAGAAGTAACAGCCTCTTCACATTCCTGTATCTCGTCGAGAAAAACAAGTGTCTTTTTTGGCGAGATCACCTTGCCGGGATATCGAAAGCGCATGCCCATGATCATATTGTCAACTGTCAGGTCCCCGGAAAAAATCTCAGCCGCCGAAGGTGTCTGTTTGAAATTAATCGTTATCAGCTCATCATAGTTTTCTTTTGCGAAGTGCTCTATTGCAAATGTTTTCCCGGTCTGTCTTGCCCCCTGGACCAAAAGGCACTTTTTATTTTTATGCTTTACCCAGTATTCGAGCTGTCCGGTTATCTTTCTTCTCAGCATATGATCACCCTCGATCCTGCACCCCTGCTAAAGCTGTTATTCCGTATATTATAAGCCGCCGTCAACATTTTGGAAAGCAAAAATGTATAGTTCATCAACATTTTGGAAGGTAAAAATGTATCGTACATCAACATTTTGGAGACTGATAGTGATAGATAAGGCGGTGCCTCTTTGCACCGCCTGTCTTTACGCCTCTTTTATCTCCCTTGCCGCCACCACCGGGATGCCGGTGTTGGCGCAGTTTTCGATCAGGATATCTCCGATATGCACCGGCGCCGTCGCCGAAGCCTTGTTTATATCCTTCATCACCTCAAATATCTTTCCTTTCGGAACAGGCGACTTCGTCTTCACCGATACCCGCTCATATACGCCGCCTTCCACCTTGACAGTTGATGTCACGGTCCGCACGGGATTTGTCACCTCGTCCCTTGCGTACTGCTCGCCGCGGGGACAGGTATTCCCGGAAACCTTTGTTATCTCTTTATCCGTAAGCTCAACCGTAAGAAAGCAGCCCATAGGGCAGTTGATACAGGTGAGATTTCTTTCCTCCGTCATCTTCACGCCTCCTCAATTTTAAGGGTAATATCAGTAAGCTCCGGCCGCTTCAAAAGATCATCCTTCAAGAGCACGACCTGTTCCATCTCACCGGGAGCAATGATACGCTTTTTCACATGGCGTACCCTCTCATTACCGTAATAAACGCTTACATAGGAATCCTTGTAGATGTCGCCGACTCTGAAGCGTACGGTGAGATTGTCTGAAAGGCGCTTTGGATCTATATGGGACGGAACCGTATATCTCACACCGCTCTCGCCGTGAAGAGTGATCTTCTGCCCGCTTTCTTCCTGAGCTTTCCCGAGAACAAAGGCTGCGGCATTTTCTCCCGCCTTTTTTGCTTCCTCTGAAACGAAATCCACGAGGTCGTGGACATGAAGGACATTCCCGCAGGCAAAGACTCCGGGGATCGATGTCTCAAGCGACTCATTCACTATGGGCCCGTTTGTCACGGGATTCATTTCGACTCCCGCGTTCCTCGAAAGCTCGTTTTCAGGTATCAGCCCGACCGAGAGAAGGAGAGTGTCGCAGGTATATCTCACTTCAGTTCCTTTGATGGGCTTTCTGTCGGGACCGACCTCTGCGATAGTCACAGCCTTGATATGCTCCTTACCCTCAATGTCGATCACGGTATGTGAGAGAAGGAGGGGGATATCAAAGTCGTTGAGGCACTGGACTATGTTTCTCTTGAGTCCTCCGGAATAAGGCATTACCTCGGCAACCACCTTTACGATCGCGCCTTCGAGCGTCATACGGCGCGCCATGATGAGTCCGATGTCGCCGGAGCCGAGTATTACTACTTCCCGTCCGGGCATGTAGCCTTCGATATTTACAAGCCTCTGGGCCGTACCCGCAGAGAATATCCCTGCCGGTCTGTAGCCCGGGATATTGAGGGCTCCGCGCGGTCTCTCCCTGCAGCCCATGCAAAGGACCACTGCCTTTGCCTTGATCTGAAACATTCCGTCCGTCCTGTTCATCGCGGTCACTGTCTTGTCGGGTGCGATGTCCATTACCATAGTGTCGAGTCTGTAGTCAATACCAAGCGTGAGCACCTCGTCTATAAAGCGCTGCGCGTACTCGGGACCTGTCAGCTCCTCCTTGAAGGTATGGAGCCCGAAACCGTTGTGGATGCACTGGTTCAATATTCCTCCGAGTTCCCTGTCACGCTCTATTATGAGAATGGAGTCCGAACCCGCCTTCTTTGCGGCTGCTGCTGCAGCAAGTCCTGCGGGGCCTCCGCCTACTATCACTATATCGTAATCCTTCATCTCTTCCCCCTCGCTCAATCTTCCCTGACACCCTTGGTGCGGCACATCACTATCTTTGAGTCTCCCCCGCTCTTTGTGATATCGGTAAGTGAAAGCCCGGTCTCACGGCAGATGATCTCCATTACCCTCGGGCTGCAGAAGCCTGCCTGGCAGCGTCCCATGCCGGCTCTCGTGCGGCGCTTGATGCCGTCAAGCGAGCGGGCGCCGAGCGGTCTTCTTATCGCATCTATGATCTCGCCCTCTGTCACCGATTCGCAGCGGCAGATGATACGCCCGTATGCGGGATTTTCCTTTATGAGCCTGTTTCTTTCCTCTATCGAAAGGTTCGCGGGATTCAAGATATCTTTTCTTTCAGGCTTGAAGGAAGCCTTCTCCTTCGCCTTCAAACGGTCTTTTATCATACCGCTTACAAGAACCCCGATCGCCGGAGCGCTTGAAAGGCCGGGGCTTTCTATTCCGGCGCAGTCAAAGAAGGTTTCTTCGGGATCTGCAGGACCAAGTATGAAATCTCCTCCGTCCTCATGCGCCCTCAGTCCCGCAAAGCCTGTGATGACCTGCCTCATGGGAAGCTTAGGAATGCAGGATACCGCCTTTTCGGTTAGAAAATCTATCCCCTCCTGAGTGGTCCTTGTTTCCTCATGATCAGGCGTTTCTACGGAGGTCGGCCCTACGATCACATTACCGTGAACTGTGGGTGCGACGAGGACGCCCTTCCCCTTCTTCGTGGGAAGCTGGAAGATGGTCCTGTCAACTATCCCGCCGGCCGTCTTGTCAAGAAGGTTGTATTCTCCGCGTCTTGGAGTGATATGAAGCTTCTTCTCACTTACCATATTGTGGAACTTGTCAGCATAGACCCCGGCCGCATTTACTATGACGCGGGTCTTGTATGTTCCGTTGTTTGTGGAAAGGAGCCAGGTGCCGTCATTATTCTTTGATATCTTTTCAACTTCGGTATTAAAGAAAAAGTCCGCGCCGTTCTCGTATGCATTCTCCGCATAGGCTATGTTCATCTTGAAGGGGCAGACGATCCCGGCGGTCTTTGCGTAAAGCACCGATACCGTCTTTTCCGAGAGATTTTTTTCAAGAGCCCGGGCGCCCTCTCCATCAAGTATCTCCATGTCGGTCACGCCGTTTTTTATGCCCCTGTCGTAGAGCGAGCGAATCCCATCCTTTTCATTTTCATCAAGGCATACGACAAAGGAGCCGTTCCTTCTGAAGGGAAAGTCGAGAGTCTTTGAAAGCTCATCAAACATCCTGTTCCCTTCGACATTCATCTTCGCCTTCATGCTTCCCGGCAGAGCGTCATAACCCGCATGGATAATGGCAGAATTTGCCTTCGTCGTACCCGAGCAGACATCCTCTCCCTTTTCAAGAACGCATACGGAAAGCTCATACCTTGAGAGCTCCCTTGCGACTGCGGCGCCGGTGATCCCGGCGCCTATCACTATCACATCATAAAGCATTATCTTTTCCCCTTCTCATTCTGACTCTTTGCTCCAACCGCCGGCATATTTCACTGCCTTATGCCACATCTTTATCTCTTTTTCCCTTGCCTCTTTCGTCATCTTCGGCTCAAAGACTCTCTCTATACTCTGGTTCTTCTTCACATCCTCTTTGTTCTTCCAAAAGCCGGTGCAAAGCCCCGCAAGATAAGCCGCCCCCATCGCCGTCGTTTCGATGCAGGCGGGGCGGTTCACGGGAACACCGATAATATCAGATTCAAACTGCATGAGAAAATTGTTGTTTGACGCGCCTCCGTCCACCTTTATCGAGGACAGTGAAAGACCCGAATCCTTCTCCATCGCAGACAAAACGTCGGCAACCTGAAAGGCAACACCCTCAAGGGTCGCGCGGATCACATGATATTTGTTGACTCCGCGGGTGAGTCCCACTATGGTCCCTCTCGCGTACTGATCCCAGTAAGGAGCGCCAAGACCGGTAAACGCGGGCACAACATAGCAGCCGTTCGTATCGGGAACACGGGTCGCCATGTATTCGGAATCGGCAGAGCTGTCTATCATCCTCATTTCGTCCCGAAGCCACTGCACCGCGGCGCCTGCAACAAAGACGGAGCCCTCGATAGCGTAATCCACCGCCCCGTCAACGCCCCATGCTATCGTAGTAAGGAGACCGTTTTCCGAGAATACCGGCTTGTCTCCCGTATTCATGAGAAGGAAGCAGCCGGTCCCGTAGGTGCTCTTTGCCTCTCCCTTTTCAAAACAGGTCTGGCCGAAAAGCGCTGCCTGCTGGTCTCCTGCTGCCCCTGCGATCGGTATCTCCCCTCCGAAATACTTCGGATCACAGTAACCGTAGAACTCGCTCGAAGGAAGTGGCTTTGGAAGGATCGCTTCAGGAATGGAAAGCTCTGAAAGGATATCTTTGTCCCATTTCAGCTCGTTGATATTGAAAAGCATTGTGCGTGCGGCATTGGAATAATCCGTCACGTGCGTCTTCCCGTCGGTAAGCTTCCATATGAGCCAGGTCTCGACTGTTCCAAAAAGGAGTTCCCCTTTTTCTGCTCTCTCACGTACCCCGTCGACATTATCAAGTATCCACTTGATCTTCGTCGCAGAAAAATAAGCGTCAATTATAAGTCCCGTCTTTTTCTTTACAATGTCCGTAAGCCCCCTGCTCTTCAGTTCATCCGCAAGGTCGCTCGTCCGTCTGCACTGCCAGACGATCGCGTTGTAGACAGGCTCACCGGTGTTTTTGTCCCAGATGATCGTGGTCTCTCTTTGATTGGTAATGCCGATCGAGGCGATGTCCGAGGCCTCTGCCCCTATCTTTCCCATGGCTTCCACCGCGACTCCCAGCATCGAAGACCAGATCTCCTTCGGGTCATGCTCGACCCAGCCGGGTTTCGGATATATCTGCCGGAATTCCTTCTGGGCAATGGAGCAGATATTGCTGCTTTTGTCGAAGATAATGCAGCGGTTCGACGTCGTTCCGGCGTCAAGCGCCATCACGTACTTTTTCCCCATTAAATAAATCCCCTCCCCTTATCCTTATGAAATAGCAGAAAATGCCTTTTCAAGGTCTGCGATTATATCATCAAGATTCTCGAGACCTACCGAAAGCCTTATCATTCCGGGTTCTATGCCGGCCTCTACAAGCTGCTCATCCGTAAGCTGCCTGTGAGTCTCACTTGCGGGATGAAGGACGCAGGTCCTGATGTCGGCCACATGAACCTCGTTTGAGCACATCTCAAGAGAATTCATCCACTTCATCGCCTTTTCCTTGCCGCCCTTTACGACAAAGGAGATGACTCCGCTGGTCCCGTCGGGAAGATATTTTTTGGCGAGCTCGTGGTATTTATCTCCGGGAAGGCCGGGATATATCACTTTTGAAACCTCCGGCTGCTTCTCCAAAAACTCTGCCACGGTCAAGGCATTGCTGCAATACTGCTTCATCCTGACCGGCAGGGTCTCAAGCCCGAGATTCAGAAGGAAGGCGCTGTGGGCTGCCGGATAGACCCCAAAATCCCTCATGAGCTGCATGCGCGCCTTTATGATATATGCTGCCTTTCCATAGGTTTTTGTATAGGATATCCCGTGATAGCTCTCGTCCGGCTCTGTGAGATCCGGGAACTTTCCGTTTTCCCAGTCAAAGGTCCCGCCGTCAACTATGACACCGCCGTTCTGGAGCGCATGCCCGTCCATATATTTTGATGTCGAATGAACGACAATGTCGGCTCCCCACTTGAATGGCTTGCAGAGTATGGGTGTCGCAAAGGTATTGTCTATGATAAGCGGAATGCCGTGCTTGTGGGCGATATTGGCATAGCGCTCGATATCAAAAACCGCAAGGGCAGGATTTGCAATGGTCTCACCAAAGAAAGCCTTGGTATTGGGCTTGATCAGTCCTTCGATCTCCTCATCGCTCATCTCGGGAGTAATGCTGATGCACTCGATCCCAAGGCGCTTGAAGGTCACGTAAAAAAGATTGATCGTCCCTCCGTAAATCTCAGTGGAAGCGAGGAAGGAGTCGCCGGCTGAAAGAATATTCAGAAGCGAGAGCATTGTAGCCGCCTGTCCTGAGGTCGTGCACATGGCACCTACGCCGCCTTCGAGAGCGCTTATCTTTTCCTCGACCGCCATCACGGTAGGATTTGCAAAGCGGGAATAGATCAGCGATCTCGTCGGATCATCAAATACTGCCGCGACCTCCTCAGTCGAATCATAGACATAGGTCGTGGACTGCACTATCGGCATCACAGCCGGCTCTGAGTTCTTCGGATGATAGCCTGCCCGAAGGCAGAGTGTCTCGTCTTTCATCTTTTTTTTCCTTCCTTGTCATCTGTAATTGTTGTAATATTTCATGAACCTTGCCCTGTACTCATCTGCGGAGTAGCCCTTTGTCCTGTACTGGAAGACCTGGACATCGGTCTTTTTGTACACTCCGTAGTTGTTCACCGCATAGCCTGTGACCGTAAAGGAAGTGTTCACGATATTCTGATAGTGACCTGTTTTCTGAAAATCCGTCGTCCCCCTGTCGTAAACCTTTTTCTCGTTCACATACCAGACCCTGAAAGGGTCGGAGGACGCCCATGCCACATTCTCAGCGACATTATACTGCTGGGTACTGGTAAGGATGTAAGCTGACGCATTCGCGTTTGACTGCGCGACAGCCATCATGTAATCAGTCACGGTAAGCGGGGACAGTCCAAGATTCGCCCGGATCAGATTGCAGTCGTCGATCATATCAAGAGCCGCCTTCATATTGTCAAGGCTCGTCGCATCATTCTCCGCCCCTACCTCCGTATAGGCGCGATAGGACGAATTCTTCAGGACGTTTACGGCCTCGGTCGATCCCATTTCTTCAAAGAAGCCAAGGGAGCCCTTCTCAGCCTTCGCGATAAGAGCCTCTGCCGACTCTTCCTCCATCCCGTACCAGCCTTTTCCCTCAGGATTCCAGCCGATCTCATCAAGATTATCTCTTTCTTCCTCTCTGATAGTATAATGATGAGCACCTGCTCCCTGTGCATTTGGATTATAAAGTCTGAAAAGAGGGACGACCTCTGCCTCTGAAGAATACCAGCCTATCCCTTCATCACTCCATCCGATCCCGATAAGGAATGCCCTCTCATCGGCATTCATTGTGTAATGGTGATCTCCGGCATTGGGATTATAAAGCCGGTAAACCGGTACAAAAGAATAGCCCGGCGCATACCAGGCGACGCCCTCATAGTTCCATCCCTCTGTGATCAGACTGTTCTTTTCTCTGACATTGCCCGTGTAAAAATGCTCGCCGGAGTTTGGATTGTAGAGCCTGTGCATCCTTACAGCCCCGTGAGAATCAGCGGCGGATACCCTGCCCGAAAATGCAAAGGGGAGTGAAACAGCTGAAATGAAGAATAATGAACAGATTATTATTTTCTTTAAAAAGCGCATCGGATTTCCCTCCTTGCCATGTTCGTATATAATATCATAAATACAGTATCATGGAAACTGAAAATATGGAATGGAGTTTTTTTATGAATAAGGATCAAAAGACCTTTCTGCTCAGGCTTCTGATCGGAGGCTGTCTTTCCGCGGTCTTCTTTTTTATCCCCGTTGAAGGGTATCTCAAGGCTCTGCTTTTTCTGATCCCTGTTGTGATCGCAGGATATGATGTGTATCTGTCGGCAGGGAAAAAGCTGATATCCCTTGAGTTCCTCTCGGAGGACTTTCTCATAGGGATAGCTGCCGCGGGCATCTTCGTCACCGGTCTCGTCTGGACGGGACAGTTTGTGGAAGCCCCCGTCATTATCATCATATATCAGCTCGGAAAACTGATCTACAGTGCATTTGAAGCCTCTGTGAAAAGAAGGGAAGAGGCCGCTACGGACGAAGAAAAGCGTTCTATCCTTCATGATGCGCTTGAAAGGAAGGCTCCCATTGAGCGCAAGCTGAAGCGCTTCTCAAAGCTCTTTGCCCCGCTCTTCATCACGGCAGCCATAATAGTGATCATCATCCCGCCACTTTTCAGGGCGCTCTACAATCTTCCCCCGCAGGCCAATGTCTTTGTCTATGCGGCAATGACCCTTATCGTGATCGGCTGCCCCTCCTATATCACGGGAAGCGTCCCCTTCTGCTTCAGGAACACCCTGTCATCCCTTCTTTCGAAGGACGTTTTCCTGAAAGACCAGAATAATATAGAGAGCCTTTCAACCACACATATTATCCTTTTTGACTCTCAGGATAATAAGGAAAGAGCGGGCGACCTTCGGTCCCTTGGGATAAGCCGTATGGAGGTACTTTTTGGCGATCATGACGAGCGCCTCTTTACTCTCGAGAAGACCCTCCGGCAGAGGCAGCGGAAGACCTATCTTGCTTACCTTTCAAAGGCTCCCGACGACAAGAGGCTCATTCAACGAGCTGATACCGGTATCATCATTGGACACACGGACGTCAGGGAAATGCTGGAATTCTCGGACGCTGTGATACAAGAGGATGCGCCCGAAAAGCTTCAGGATCTCATTCGTTCCTCAAAGAACTGCATGACCCTTGTGAAAACAAACATAGCGTTTCCGATAGTCGTAAAGCTGATCCTTACGGTTCTCCTCGCTGTCGGTATACTTCCCATAACAATAGCTGTAGCTGCAAATGTGGCAGTTTACCTTCTCTGCCTTCTGAACTCAAAGAGAGCGCTTTGATCAGAGAAGATCCTTTAGATAAGCTCCGGTAAAGCTCTTCTTATTCTTTGCAACCTTTTCCGGAGTTCCCGTGGCTATGATCTCACCGCCCCTGTCGCCTCCCTCGGGTCCCAGGTCTATAATGTAATCGGCGCACTTTATGACATCAAGGTTGTGCTCTATCACCACCACGGTATTTCCCGAATCGGAAAGGCGTCTCAATATCTCCACAAGCTTTCTCACGTCCTCGAAATGAAGACCTGTTGTCGGCTCGTCAAGGATATATATTGTCTTTCCTGTCCCTCTTCTGGAAAGCTCCGTCGCAAGCTTCACTCTCTGCGCCTCTCCTCCGGAGAGTGTGGTTGCAGGCTGCCCCAGCTTGATATATCCGAGTCCCACATCAAAGAGCGTCTGTATCTTTCTTGTGACAGAAGGGACTGCCGAGAAAAATGAAAGAGCCTCTTCTACAGTCATATCAAGGACATCAAAGATGGACTTCCCCTTGTATTTCACTTCAAGCGTTTCTCTGTTGAACCTCTTTCCGTGGCAGACCTCGCATGGAACATATACGTCGGGAAGGAAATTCATCTCTATCTTCACTATTCCGTCGCCCGCGCAGTTCTCGCAGCGCCCGCCCTTCACGTTGAAGCTGAAGCGCCCTTTCTGGTAACCTCTCGCCTTTGCGTCGGATGTGGCGGCAAAAAGATCTCTTATGAGATCGAAGACTCCCGTGTAAGTGGCCGGATTTGATCTCGGAGAACGACCTATAGGCGACTGGTCTATATCTATTACCTTGTCAAGTTTTGAAATACCCTCTATCCCGCCGCATTCTCCCGCGATCTTGTGAGCGTGATTCAGCTTGTTCGCAAGAGTCTTGTAAAGTATCTCATTGATGAGAGAGCTCTTTCCGCTGCCGCTTACTCCGGTCACGCAGGTGAGTACTCCGAGAGGTATCTCAACATCAATATTTTTGAGATTGTGCTCACGCGCGCCCTTTATCATAAGAAAGCCATCCGGGGTCCTCCTCTTTTTCGGTATGGGAACAGAGAGTTTTCCCGAAAGATACTGACCCGTGATCGACTCCTTACACTTCATCAGGTCCTCGCATGAGCCGGCGCAGACCACTTTTCCGCCGTGCTCACCGGCACCCGGACCGATATCCGCTATGAAATCGGCCTCCCTCATAGTCTCCTCATCGTGCTCAACGACTATCACGGTATTTCCGAGATCCCGAAGGCCCTTCAGCGATGAAAGGAGCTTTCCGTTATCCCTTTGGTGAAGACCGATCGAGGGCTCATCAAGGATATAAGCGACTCCCACGAGCCCAGAGCCTATCTGCGTCGCAAGCCTTATCCTCTGGACTTCTCCGCCGGAAAGAGACGCAGTCGCCCTTGATAGTGAAAGATAATTAAGCCCGACATCATTCATGAATTTCACGCGGGCTCTGATCTCCCTGAGAATGAGCTTTCCTATGAACTTCTCCCTTTCAGAAAGCTTCATCTCATCAAGAAAGACCTGAAGCTTTTCTATCGGCATCATCGTGACCTCGTGGATATTTTTGCCCGCTACCGTGATCGCGAGCGCCTCCGGCCGAAGGCGCATTCCATGGCACTTTGAGCAGGGCGTGATCTCCATATATTCTTCATACCCCTGCTTTGAAATCTCTGATGCTGTCTCCCTGTAGCGCCTGCGCGAATTTTCTATCAATCCCTCGAACTGGACATCATATACTCCCTCACCGAACTTCCCCTTGTAAGGGACCTTCACAACTTTGTCAAAGCCGTGGATCAGCATGTGCCTGATCTTTTCCGGCAGCTTTTCATAAGGTGTGTCGAGTGAGAATTTATACGCCTTTGAAAGAGCCAGGAGCACTGCATGAGAATAAGAGCTCTCCTTTGCGGATGACTGCCAGCCCGGAACCTGGATCGCATTTTCATTGAGCGA
>CAMVHB010000036.1 GCA_947167155.1 uncultured Lachnospiraceae bacterium
TTCTATATACATCACCCAACAAACCTCACGAACAAGCGTAGCATAGCTGCTCCGCATACGAACGACGCCTGATATATAAATGAATTGCCGCAAGTGGCTCCGGAGTGAGTCCTAAGGAGCAGCTATGCGAAGCGCTTTAGAAGGAGTGGCCACCACCCGATCCTCCTCCGCCTCCACTGAAGCCGCCTCCTCCGCCGCCTCCGCCGCTCGAACTGGTGGGCGGATTGTAGACGCGGGTGAGCCGGCCGGGGGTGATATGCAGATTGTTGATCCTCCCCTCAAAGAAGGCAGCCTTCTCTGCGGCCTTCTTGTTGTTTACGGATGTTATCAGTATGATGATGTAGCTTATGAGGAGCGCGATGCCAACGGCAAGAAGCGCATTATTTATATGCTTCATCGGCCGCGCGATGTTCTGCCCCTTGAAGAGGGCGAGCATCTGGTAATAGGCGTTCTTTGCGGTGAGATAATAATCCCCGCTGCGCGCGATCCTGTAAACATTATCCGTGATATTGTCTCCCTCGGCATTGGTAAGGACCTTCTGCGCTTCGCTTCCTATGGTGTAAAGGAAGAGATACCTTTTGTTCATGTCGATCAGAAAGATCGAAGCGTCAGTCGCGGGAAAGATAGTTCTTAAGGTATTGCCGGAAAAGCTTCCGTAATCGCCAATGCTCCTTGTCGTGGAAAGAAACATCACATTCTCGTATGCCGTCAGAGGCGCCATGTCGGAGATGAGCTGCAGCTCTTCATTGTCACTCAGGATATCAGCTTCATCAATGACAAGGGCGTTGTATCCTGTCGTCTCATTGGTATAATTCTTTTCCTGAACCTCGGCAGCCGATGCGGGGAGCGCGAAAAGAAAGGCAAGCGCTATCGCGGAAATTAATGATATAAGTTTTTTCATCACATCGTCGCCCCCTTTCTCTTGTCAAAGAAGTGCGGCAGGGGATGCGACACCCTCTTGTTGAAACGGCTGACCGCCCCTATCACGGAAAGTATCATCCCGACCATCGCGATTATCGCTGCAAGATAATAATAATTATCATCCACGGGATCATAGAAGAAGAATAATACCGAAAGCCCCATGGCAATGATGCCTCCTATGGTATCCCTTATATACGCGCCCTTTCCGTCAGCCTTCGCAAAGCCGATCATAAGGGCTATCACGGCTATCAGCACGAATATTACCCGGATAGGAAACCTGTTGAGGGAACCGATCGCTCCCTTAAACATGGTGGCAATAAATATGAACACCATTATTATCGTAAAGATCGTGGAGGCTATGTTTTTCGGCGCTTTCAAGGGCTTCATCCTCTGACTTTTTGCGGATCCGCCAAAGCCCTTGTCACCTGCCCTTTTGTTTATGGCAGCCTCCTTTGAAGCGGAAACCGCGTACATTATCATTACTATTGAAGTGATGACGCCGACGACCCCGAGCATCTGTGTGGGGCGGGCGTTAACAAACAATTCAAACAAAAGGAAGATCGGCACCGCAAGGATCAGTGAGAAGATGAGGTACTTTGCAATGGAAACCGGAACCTCCGAAAAGACAGAGCCCGTCTGGGCGTTCACCACGGAATAGGCAACCCTGTCCTTTGTACGATAGGTCATGAACCACGCCGGCAGCATTGCAAGATGGGGCTTCACATAAGCTTTCGTTCCGGACTGCCCGGTGAAGGTGAGGCTTTTGGGATGCATGAAGCGCTCTCCTGCCCCCGACTCAAGTATCTCTTTTTTAAGAGCCTGTGTGAGCGGCTCATCCGCCCTCTCCTTGGCATCGCTGCTGTAGAGCTTCGGATCCACATCAGCCATGTCGGCATAAGCTCCCATCATATATGATGCATTGTAGGGTTCAAGCCCTCTTGCGTCGTAATCCGCCATGGACTCAGCGATCCGGTCGTCAAGTCCCATTGACGCGTCATAAAGACAGTTCTTGACAGCGCCTTCCGCATCAAAGCCTATATAGTATTCCTGCGTGCAGTCATAATTCCCCTCTCTCCAGGATTCCTTCGTCATAAGATTGTTCCTGAAGGGATAGGTCACTTCATAATCCCAGAAGGGGATGAACATGGGATTGAAGTCAGTCCCCTTCCCGTGATTCTTCAAGTCCGAGGGCACAAAGAGCTGCCTCTTCAATCTCTTTTTGTAATAACCTTCAGCCACATCCTTCGGGATAAGGAACGGAGTGATGCGCTCGGGCTTTCGAAGCTTTTCTATCCTGCTTTCAAAAGTGGCAAAGGTTCCGCAATAGGGGCAGTATGACACCGCGTCCGTAGATTCCGATGTGATCTCGCCCCCGCAGTTTTTGCAGGTGAAGATCGTTGTATCCTGCGTCTCAGCTGTTTCGTCATAGGTGGGCTCTCCGGGCTCGTGAGTCTCCGGCGATGTCATTTCCTGCGCGCCCTGCAGGTTGTCAATCTCTGAGGGCTCAAATGAGCTCCCGCAGAAAGGGCATATGAGCTTCTGTGACTTCACGTCAAACTGAAGTGTACCGCCGCAGTTCGGGCATCTGTTTGCCATAAATTTCGTCTCCTTTTGAGGATAAGTATATTCCGTTTAAGTATATAGATTTTATGGCATTTGAACAAGAGAAAATGACCCCGGAAATGGTCCCCAAACACCCGTGTTCCTTTTGAAGAAGTTTTATGATATTATTCATAGAAATGTAAAAAAATTTCAGCTTCCAGATCAGGAGCATTACCATAGAAACTTCAGACGGAATACAACTGAAAAAGGCCTTTGACGGAGACAATGTCGCTGTTGCCTTTGCGGCGGACGAGGCATTTGTCCCCTTGTTTTCTGTCCTTCTGACATCGCTCCTCTCGCACATCTCCCCGAAGAGAAACTATGACATCATTATCCTTGAAAGCGACATCACGGAGGAGAGCAAGGATCTCCTCCTTGAAATGATAAGGGGAAAAGATAATGTCTCCCTTCGCTTCGTAAATGTTTCCGCCTATCTTTCGACCTTCAATGCGCTTTTCATCCATCTCCATCTGAAGATGGAGACCTGGTATCGCCTTCTTCTTCCGCAGCTTCTGCCGGACTATGAAAAGATCCTCTACCTTGACTGCGATATGATAATCGAGGCGGATATCGCAGAGCTTTATGACACCGATGTAAGCGGCTTTCTTCTTGCTGCCGCGAAAGACCCTGATACTGCGGGACTTTACGGCGGCTACGAACCGGGACGGAAAAAATATACCCACGAGGTAATGAAGATGAAGGATCCCACGAATTATTTTCAGGCGGGGACCATACTCTTCAACCTTGAGGAGTTCAGGAAGACCTATACGACCGAGGAGATGGTCAGGTTCGCTGCCTCACAGAAGTGGCGGCTGATGGACCAGGATGTCCTGAACATCCTCTGCGAGGGCAGGGTCAAGTATGTGGATATGTCCTGGAATATGATGTTTGATATGCTCCATTACAGGAAGAACGGCATCATATCCTGCGCTCCGAGGAAAATCAGAGAAGAATATCTTGAAGCGAGAAAGAATCCGAAGATCATTCATTTCGCGGGTCCGCAAAAGCCCAGTTTCAGCTCTCACTGCGATTTCGGGGACAGGTTCTGGCATTATGCCGTAAAGAGCCCCTTCCATGACCGTATCCTGTCTGACAAAAAAAGAAGGATGAAGGATCCTGCCTTTGGCGGTCTGAAGAGGCGGATCAATTATTTCAGCACAAAGGTAGCCGGAGCTACGATCTTTCAGCTTTGGACATTACTCCTTTTTGTCTTACGCGTTCTTAAAAACAATAAAAAGATAGTTTTCAATTTCGCAATATTCTTTGCGATAATGATAGTAACCCTTGTCTTCGTCTTGCGCGGACAGGATATGAAAGGCATGTTCCAGACCATGGGGCAGATGTCCAGCGGGTGCCTTCTCATTACGATCGCTCTCTCGTTTTTGAATGTCGCAAGCGAGGGAATAATGATATTCTATCTCATGCGAAGGATGGGAAAGAAGGTAAATCTTTTCCGGTGTATCTCCTATTCCTTCATAGGCTTTTTCTATTCGGGACTCACTCCCTCCGCTACCGGCGGTCAGCCCATGCAGATCTATCAGATGAAGAAGGACGGACATCCGGTCTCTGAGACCACCGTGATGATGCTCCTCATCGCATTCTTCAACAAACTTATTGTGGTCATCGTTGCCTTTACTATCTTCTTTATGGCAAGAAGCACTATAAAGGACAGTCTCGGGATTTATTATTTTCTATTCTTTGTAGGGATAGTAATAAACGGCGCGATCGTGGTCGCCCTCCTTCTTGTGATGCTCTTCCCGCAGTTCATCCGTTTCATCATGAGAAAGATAATCGAGCTGCTTTTCAGGATGCATATCCTTGGAAGGAAAAAGAAGGACGGGTCAAGCGGAAAGACCATAGATGCTTTTTATGAAGATATAGACGCCTTCATCGGCCGCTACCGAGAAGTAGTGAAATTCATGCTCTCCCACAAGAGCGTGTTCATCGTGATGCTCATTGTCACCTTCATCCAGAGGGCGACGATCTTCCTCATCACTTTCTTTATCTATATGGGACTGGGGCTTTCCGGAACGCCTCTGTTCACGCTCATTATCGTACAGGCTGCGGTCACCATAGCCTGCGATATGCTCCCGCTCCCCGGCGCCCAGGGCATCACGGAGCTTGTATATTCCCAGGCCTACGCAAATATCTTCCCCGGACCGAGCCTTGGCCTTTCCATGATAGTTTCAAGAGGAATAAGCTTCTATCTCGTCTTCCTTGTAAGCCTCGGCTTCGCGGTCTCATTCTCGATCCAGAACAGGCGAAACGAGATACTCGAAGCGCAGGCGGCGGAGGAAAAGTAAAAAGGGCCCGGTTCTTTTGTCCCCCTACGACAACCGAAAGGATTTTGTTTATGAAAATTCGATCAAAAAAAGAAAGGAAAGCAACCTGGGGCGGCATGAGCCTTTTGATGGCATTTGCAGCTGCACTGTGCCTCGTTCTCCCGGGATGCAGTGCTTCTGAAATACAAAAGACGGAGTCCGCTTCAGAAAAGCCCTTTGAATTTACTTTGTGGAATGAAGGCGCTCCGGCGCTTACAGCCTTGAAAGAATATGTGCTTGATGTGACAGACGAAAACTCAAAGCATTTCATTCCGAAAGAAGACCGGATAGCAGCCTTTGATATGGACGGAACACTGTACGGCGAGCTTGCGCCGATCTATGTGGACTGGTGGATGTATGAGTATCGGGTGAATGAGGACTCTTCTTTCAGCCCGGACGAAGCGGAGAAAACTGTGGCAAACCAGATCGCAGAGGCAGCAAAGACAGGGAGCATTCCCGAAAATGTCGAGGCGGATCACGCTGTACAGGCTGCGAGAGCTTTCGCGGGAATGACGGTCACAGGGTACCGGCAGTATGTCCGGGAATTCCTCAAAAAGAATGTTGTAGGCTTTGATAATTTGACATACAAGGATGCCTTCTATCTTCCGATGAAGGAGATCATAGCGTATCTTATCGATAATGATTTCAGTGTGTACATCTGCAGCGGGACTGACCGCTTCCTTTGCAGGGAACTGGCTGATTCTGTCCTTCCGATCGCGGATGACCATTTTATAGGGATGGATGTGATGCTGAAAGCACGTGGTCAGGGAAACAAGGACGGCCTCGACTATGTATATGCTTCAGATGATGAAGTGGTCCGGACGGATGAGCTGCTTTTAAAGACTGTAAAAATGAACAAAGTCAGCATATTGGCAAGAGAGCTCGGCCAGCCGCCAGTCTTGAGTTTCGGAAACAGCAGCGGTGATGTGAGCATGGCAGAATATACCGTATCGAACAATCCGTATTACAGCAAAGCTTTCATGGTCGTCGCGGATGATGATGTCAGGGAATACGGCAATCCTGAAAAGGCACAGTCAAAGAAGACCGATTGGGAATCCCGCGGATGGGAAACCATTTCCATGAAAAATGACTGGAAGACCATCTATGGCGATAATGTAAAGAGAACAACGAAGTGATCTTTTCAAACAGATCAAAACGGGGACCGTAAAACCGGTCCCCGTTGCTATCATTATTTTCTTTCCACTAATCAACGCTCGCTTGCGTTTTTGGCACGAATATTGCTTTTCGAATACTCCTTCACGATCGAACAGAGAACAGCGGTCACGATATCCATACCCTCTGCCGTAATATGTTCAAAGGGACCGTGGAAGGCGTAGCCTCCCGTTCCGAGGTTCGGGCAGGGAAGTCCGCGATATGAAAGCTGCGCTCCGTCAGTCCCGCCGCGGACAGGGACTTCCAATGGCTCTATTCCCTGCGCCAGGATACATCTCTTTGCAGTTTCCACTATATGCATGTGTGGGCGTATCTTCTCGATCATATTTCGATACTGTTCTGTCAATGTCAGAGAAACCGTGCCCTCCCCGCACTTTTCATTTATTCTTTTTTCAATATTCAAAAGAGTCTGTTTCCGTGCTTCAAAAAACGCGGGATCATGATCTCTTACTATATATGCGATCTCAGCCTTTTCCACATCCCCCGAAATATCCGTAAGGTGGAAAAAGCCTTCGCGGTCCTCCGTATGCGCAGGGGTCTCCGCGGAGGGAAGCATTGAGGATATCTCACAGGCAAGAAGAGCAGCATTTACCATTTTGTCCTTGGCATCTCCGGGATGAACGCTTATCCCGCGGATCTTGAATACTGCCTTTGCGGCATTGAAATTCTCGTATTCTATCTCGTTCTCCGCACCGCCGTCCACGGTATAAGCAAAGTCCGCGCCGAATTTTTCAAGGTCAAGAAGCGCCGCTCCATGCCCTATCTCTTCATCAGGGGTAAAGGCGATACATATCCTTCCGTGCGGGATATTATTATGTGTAACTTCTTCGACCATGGTCATGATCTCGGCAATCCCCGCTTTGTCATCTGCCCCGAGGAGAGTGGTTCCGTCGGTCGTAATGAGTGTTCTTCCTTCAAGTGTTTTCAGGTGCGGAAAGAGCTCTGCACTCAGTGCCAGGTCGTTTCCAAGCTCTACCTCCCCGCCATCGTAGCTTTCATGGATGATTGGATGAACATTTTCTCCGGAGCTGTCGGGCGCAGTATCAAGATGCGATATGAAACCGATAGAGGGGGCGCTTTCGCAGCCTTTTGAGGCCGGGATATGTCCGGTCACATAACAGTTCGAGTCAACTGACGCGTCTTCGATCCCAAGAGAGATCATTTCATCCTTCAGCTTGTTTGCCAGATCAAATTGGCGCTTTGTTGAAGGGACGGTCGATGATGCCTCATCGCTTGTGGTATGGATCACGACATAATTCAGCAGTCTTTCGTACGCTCGCATTTGTTCACTCTTTCTATATCAATAAAAAAATCATAGTAACCCGTGGCACTATTACCTTCCCTCTTTCACCCTCACGATCACCGGGTCCTCCCCGACAAAGAGCACCCTTTCATGAAGATCCAGCTTTTTGCCATTATACTCATTGACGAATTCCGATTCCGGCAGAGGAGCGTTTACGGCGCATTCCTTTGCCCCGACACGGAAGAAGCCGTACAATTTCTCGCCCGGCATCTCGTACACGGCGCAGACTACGCCCTCCCGGATCTCTCTTGCGATGAACTGCCCCTCTGCCATTATCTTTGACCTCTTGATCTTCATCATCCGTTTGATGAGATCTGAAAGGTCATATCCGGACCAGTCGATCGGGTCTGTTTCAAAGAGGGTGGGATGCACGGTTGCGCTTCTCTCCTGCCCGTTGTAAAGGAACGCGAGCCCCTTCTCAAAAAACGAAAATGCGGTCTGATGTCTGAGGAGATCAGGGTCACTTGTCAATGCCGCCGCGCGCTGTCTGTCATGGTTTTCGAGGAAATGCATCTTGATATAATTGTCAGGATAGATCATCTCCTGGCGGTTCAGCTCGTGAAGATATGAAGATAATGTGCCTTCCCCTGTCAGATAATCCTTCCAGCTGCTGAAGATGTCATAATCGTATGTCGCGTCAAAGGCCTGATAAATTTCACTGTCAGAGAGGCAGATCTCCCCGTCCTTTCGAAGGACACGGACGAAGCCTCCGTCAACAGATTCCGCAAGCCAGAACGCATCCGGTCTCACTTTTCCTACCTCTTCCCGGGCCTCCTTCCAGAACTCGAGCGGGAGCATCGGCGCCACATCGCAGCGGAAGCCATCCACATATTTCGCCCAATATTTCAATGTCTCTATCTGATAGTCCCAAAGTTCTCTGTGGCTGTAATCAAGGTCCACAATGTCATACCAGTCAGGCACCTTCGGGATCGCTTCACCCTTTTCGTTTCTTCGAAACCACTTTGGATGCTCCTTTGTGAGCACCGAGTCAGGCGAAGTGTGATTGTATACAACATCAATGATGCATTTCATCCCCTTTTCGTGGATCGAATTGACAAGCCGGGTGAAATCCTCAATCGTCCCAAAGTCGGGATTTATTGCGCGATAATCCCGTATCGCATAAGGGCTTCCAACAGAGCCCTTTCGCCCCTTTTCACCTATCGGGTGGATAGGCATGAGCCAGATTATGTCCGTTCCAAGATCCCTGATCCTGTCAAGGTCCCTTTCAACGTCGGAGAAATTTCCGTTCTTCCCGTAATCACGCACAAATACGGAATAGAGAAGCTTATTTCTCAATTCTTTTTTTGTATCATTCGCCATGACAATCCTCCTTTACAATTCTTTGATATTTCCAACCAATCCCTCAAGATCATGAAAAGAATATAATTTCAAATTTTCATCCTCCGGCGCAGTCTTACAAGACATATCCGAAAAAATGACGCAGCCGTTTAAGAGCGCGCTTGAAACCCTGTCGTGGAGCCCCTCGAAAAAGAGTGGGTTCACATCGAGGACTCTTTTGTAACTCGACATTATCTCTATTGATGAAGCCATGGTTGATGGCGCGATCCTCTTTACATTCGGGCATCCGTATATCCCGGTATCCTCCCAGCCTTCGCCCTGGATATCTATCTCGACACCGTTCTCTGCCAGAAAGAACAATACCTTTCTCCTCCTCTCAAAGCGCATCAGCCGGTCAAGAGGATAAAGGCTGTTCATGAGGACCGGAAACTTATCCTTCTCTTTTTCTTCGGGAGTCAGTCTTTCCATGACCGCCTCCTCTATCGGCTTTTCTTCGGGGTCCCATTCATGAAAAAGCTCCTTTATGAGATTTTCTTTCCTTTGGGAATTCAATCTTTCTATCTCGTGCTCGATCGCAGTCCTTGCTACGTAAGTCCCCGGGAAGAAGAGCCGATCAGACCTTTCTTCAAAGGGACACTGCGTCACGGCAAGGCTTCCGGGAAGCGGGCGGTATATTATCTCTTTTACATTGGGATAATATTTTTCGATATAGCTTCCGTGGTATCTGTCGATGACTATCGCATGATAATTTTTGAGTTCCTGCGAAAGCCCGGGATGATGATAGAGCGGATGATCAAGAATATAATTATAAAAAGGCGCCGGAGAGTGGTCGTCCTCTGTGCTCATTATCGTATCGGGATAAGGAACTCCCCCGTCAAAGAGCATTCGGGAGAGTTTTGAATTGAAATCAAGAACAAAGTCAAAGCACTCCTTTGAAAGAGCAAGAAGGGTCTCTTCGATCTCACCCTCTGATGAGTCCTCCGGGATATCCGCGCGAACTATTTCCCAGCCTCTCTCCTCAAGGCTGTCCGCTATCCTGTCCGCGAAAAAAGAGGCAGAATAATAACAAAGATCTCTTGTTGAGAATATAAGTCCTCTCATCCTACCAGCTTATGAGCTCGTAGCCGTCCTCTGTCACGAGCACCTGATATTCCCACTGCGCGGAGGGCTCGCCGTCGAGAGTGAAGACCTCCCACTTGTTTTCCTCGTCGGTATAGAACTGGCAGGTTCCGGCATTCACCATCGGCTCTATCGTAAACATGAAGCCCGGCGCGAGCAGCATCCCCTCGCCCCTGTTTATCACATAGCTCACGAAGGGATCCTCATGAAATTCAAGGCCGACGCCATGTCCGCCTATTTCCCGGACGACTGAAAAGCCGTTTTCCATCGCATGGGTATTGATCGCCTCTGCCACATCGCCGAGGAAGCCCCAGGGCTTCACCTCGGCAAGTCCGAGATCGCAGCACTCCTTCGTGACACGCACGAGCTTTTTCTTTTTCTCCGAAACCTCTCCTATCATGAACATCCTTGATGAATCGGAATAATAACCGTCAAGGATGGTTGAGCAGTCTACATTCACGATGTCGCCCTCCTTCAGGATCACATCTTTTGAAGGGATGCCGTGACAGACCTGATCATTCACAGAGGTGCAGACGCTTTTCGGAAATCCGGCATAATTGAGCGGCGCCGGTATAGCTCCGGCTCCGTAGGTGACCTCGTTGATTATCTCATCTATCTCAAGCGTTGACATGCCCTCGTGTATCCTCTCAGCTACCGCGTCAAGACAGGCCCTGTTTATCACAGCGCTCTTTCTGATCTTCTCAACCTGCTCCGGTGTCTTGATGAGCTTTCTGGGCGGCACCACATGACCTTCCAGCCTTATTTTCTCAACTTTTTTGTCAAATTCCTCGTGGCAGTATTTGTACTTCTTCCCGCTGCCGCACCAGCACGGGTCATTGCGTCCGATCTTCAAGTCAGAACTCCTCTCTACTCTTCCCTACTCAATCGCTAATCCTCTTTGTTTATATACGGCGTGAAATCCGCCTGACCGTGTACGAGGGTAATGTTACCAAGTGTGATCTTCTTCCACACCCTGTCATTCACCCTGACATCATGTTTCTTTTCGATCTCCTCATAATCCTTCCCGTTCCAGTCGAGCGCGTGATAAGTCGTTCCCATCTCCTGCGCAAGGAGAGCCTGATATTTCTCTGCCAGGGCGATATTGTACATCGTCCTGTTTATTACCTCTTCAGGAGCTATCAGCTTCTCCTTTTGCGACTCGAAAAGATCCTCCCAGAAATCCGTCCTTGAATTGTCGAGCCGCCTTTTCTCATCCTCTGAAAGGACCAGATTGTTCTTCACTGCCTCCCTGTAAAAGATATGATCGTGGACTGCCATCCCCTTTACCGCGTTCTTCGCAAGCCCCGAGATGAAGTAGCCGTTGGTATGTACATTCCAGTAATCCCGCGTGTTTTTGGGATTGTAAACAAACGCGTCTTTCTCGACATTATATTCCTCATAGATAATATAAAAGGCGATATCGCGCAAAGAAAGGTCTTCGCCGTCAATGGTGAAGACCTTATCATCAAGATGCTTCGAATAATCGATCGGCTGCCTGCTCTGATAGTTCCATACCGCAAAGTAGGCAATCGCAAAGGTGAGGGCGACAGTCAGCGCTGCCTTTATGACAATGGAAACGGATTTCTTCATCTCTCATATGATCCGTCTGATAGTGAGTATGGTATGCGAAGTCGGCGAGCGGTAATCCGTGATGCCCTGGTTCTTTCCCTGGGCCTCCAATATGCACCCGTTGCTCATATAGAGCGCGACATGGCCGGAATAACAGATGATATCGCCGGCCTTCATGCTGTCGTAGCTCACCTCCTGGCCGATGCTCCTCATCGCGTAGCTGTTCCTCGAGCCCGAGAGGTCTATTCCGAAATGCTTATAAACCTGCACTATGAAACCGCTGCAGTCGCAGCCGTTCGTAAGTGAGTTCCCACCCCAGACATAAGGATTTCCGACAAACTGGCGGCCGTAGGCGATCACATCCTCGCCGTTGATATTAGTCCTCTGCGCGGGATTGATGCCCTTCGACGAGGTTCCCTGATTTGAAGAGCTGCTGCCGGAACCGCCCTGGTTCTGGTTCTGCTGTGCCGCGCGGCGTGCTGCTTCCTCCTGAGCCTTTCTGATACGCTCTGCCTCGGCTGCAGCTGCGCGGCGACGCCTTTCCGCTTCCTCGGCTTCTTTTCTGAGACGCTCCTTTTCATCAGCGATCTGCTTGTCGACGTTGGCAATCTTCTTGTTGATCTCGTCGCGGCTGATCTTCAATGCAGAAAGGGTGGAATTCAGGGCCTTTTCCTTTGCGGAAAGATCATTCTTTTTGGTCTCAAGAGTGGCTTTCTCCTCTTCGAGAGCCTCCTTCATCCCTGTGATATCTATTTTTGTGGCTTCATAGCTTGTGAGCATCTCACGATCGGAAGCGTATACTGCATCAGCATACTCTATCCTGTTCAGAAACTCTCCGAAGCTTTTTGATTCCGCAAACATCTCAAGAATGGATTTGTTGCCGTTCTCGTACATGAATTTCATGCGGATCTTCATCTGCTGGTACTGATGCTCTGCCGCTTCTTCAGCAGCCGCAATATCCTGCTTTGCCTGCTCGATACGGCCCTCCATATCACTTATCTCACCTTCAAGGACTTCTATCTCCGCGATAGTGGAGGCTATCTTCGATGTAGTGGAATTGATGTTGCTCTGGACATCCTGCTTGTCGTCTACCAGATTGTCCTTTTGATTTTGAAGATTATCAAGCGTCGTCGCCTCACTTTTTGAAGGCAGTGAAAAAACGCATGTGAAGGCTGCCGCGAAGGCTGCCGTTATTGATATTATTTTTTTAAGTCTGATGGTTTTTCTCATCTTCATTCCTTTGAAACAACAAGCCCCGCGGATGGGAACTTTTTTAGTCCCGCCCGTGGGGCGTTTTCTATCATTCTTTTCAGCAAAGCTTCATTCTGATATCCTTCGTGATGACGTCAGTATAACTGAACGAAAGAAGCTGACTCGGTCTGTTCTCATCTTCCGGATCTATGAGCACTGTAAATACGCTGGGATATGCCGCCTTGATAACTCCGTGCTCGATATCTACCTTGTTCCTACCCCGGTCCAACCGGATCACAACCTCACTGCCGCACTGTTCCTTGATCGACTCTCTGACTCTTACAAATTCTCCCTGCTCCACTTGATCTTACCACCTTCCGAAATGCTGCCGCAAACAGCTGCTTGGTTACAAAGATACCGTGCTATTATAGCACTCTAAATCGTTTTCGACAAGTTTGATGTGAGGTCCGATACGATCATAATGTCAATTCTGTCAATCATCCCATTTATACCTTTTATCCCTTTTATACCTCTCAGGCATTTTCCTACTCCCTCACCGCAACCGTCTTTTTGTTTCCCCTGTAAATGGAAAGACCTGCTATCACGACCGTCACGACTGCGCCCAAAGGATAAGCCACCGTCACAGGAAGCCTGAAACCTATGGAAGCGCTTAAGAGATAGCTTGATGTGATAAATGCATAGAAAACAAGAGGTACCAGCGGAACCCAGAGATACTTTTTCCTGTCATGAGTCATAAGCCATATCATAATGGTCAAAAGCGCAAAGACAGCCATGCTCTGATTCGTCAGACCGAAATAACGCCATATCATATTGAAGCCGTTTGGATCCATCTTTGCCCATACCAGCACGAAAAAGACAAGACCGAAAATGGGAAGCGACAAAAGTATACGGCTTATTATCTTCTTTTGCTTGATATGGAAGGTGTCGGCAATGATGAGCCGGAGTGAACGAAGGGCAGTATCACCGGATGTGATAGGCAGGATAATGACACCCAAGACTGCTATGATGCCGCCAACGTTTCCAAGCATGTGCTGGCATACTACGCCCACCACACTGGTGGGTGATATCTGCGTCAGCACACCGTTTATTTCATGGAAATAGGCCCATCCCTTCTCAGTCATCTGCATCGTGATGCCGCCCTCTGCCGCGCCGACGCCTATCATTGCCATCGTGCCTGCTGCCCAGACCATCGCGATGAAGCCCTCGGCTATCATCATATTGTAAAAGGTCCCGCGCCCCTCGCGCTCGCTTCTTGTCGTCCTTGATATAATAGTGATCTGGGTGGAATGAAAGCCCGACAATATGCCGCAGGTGACCGTAATGAAGAAGGTCGGTATGAATTTCTCGCTTCTGAAATACGCGCCGAAATCAAAGCCGTTAAGGCTCCACTCCTCCCATACATTCACGAGGGGATAGGCCTTTACGAAGAGCATAATAAAAACGCCGACCGCTGAAATGAGAAGTATCGCTCCGAATATGGGATATATTTTTCCGATTATCTTGTCAACGGGAAAGACCGTAGCTGCAAGATAATAAGCAAAGATGGCGATATAGATGATCCAGGTCGAAGGCTCACTCGCGGTAGCCTGCGAATGAACAAACTGCGTTGCGATTATATCCCCGGGAGTGTATACGAAGACCACACCGATCAAAAACAGCGACAGACAGATAAGTATAATATAGAACCCGAAAACGCCCCTGTTCGTATTCCTCTTCACCATCTCGGGCATCTGGATCCCGCCCTCGCGCATGGAGATCATCCCCAGGAAATAATCATGCATCGCGCCGCCGATGACACAGCCTATGGGGATCGTGATGAATGCAATGGGACCGAACAGTATTCCCTGGATGGGACCGAGGATCGGACCCGTTCCTGCGATGTTCAAAAGATTGATGAGACCGTTCTTCCACTTTGGCATGGCAACATAGTCAACGCCGTCCGCCATTGTAAGCGCAGGTGTCGACCGGTCATCAGGTCTGAATATCTTTTCTGTGAAGCGCCCGTAAACAGCACCTCCGACGATCAGAATCGCTATTCCGATTAGAAATGTAGCCATATTATCTTCACCATCCATAAAAAGCAAAGGGGGGCAAAGCCCCCTTCATTCAGCTGTTCATAAAATCCTTAACAGACTTTTTGATGCCTTCCTTGTCGAGACCGAACTTTGTAAGCAGCTCCGCTGCCGGACCGGATTCTCCGAATACATCGGGTATCCCGAGCCTCTTCACCCAGACCGGCGCGTCCTCCGATATCGCCTCAAGAACAGCACTCCCGAGGCCTCCGGTGATCCAGTGCTCCTCGATAGTAATGATCCTCTTTGTCTCAAGGGCTGCCTTGATGAGGAGTTCCTTGTCGATCGGCTTGATCGATGCCATATTGATGACCCGGGCTGATATCCCTTCCGCTTCAAGCTCTCTTGCAGCCTCAAGCGACGCGGGAACAGGAAGCCCTGTCGCCACTATCGTAAGGTCATTCCCGTCTTTCAAGACCTCACCCTTCCCGAGTCTGAATTCATAGCTGTCATCATGCGCTATCACGGTTGAGAACCTTGAAAGCCGAAGATAAACAGGACCTTCGATCTCATAGGCTGCCATGACGGCCTTGTAGGCTTCCGTCGCGTCAGAGGGGCAGATCACCTTCATATTGGGAAGAGTCCTCATCAGCGATATGTCTTCAAGACACTGATGAGTCGCCCCGTCCTCCCCGACCGTGATGCCGGCGTGGGAAGCGCCTATCTTCACATTGAGGGCGGGATAGGCGATCGAATTTCTGATCTGCTCATAATTCCGTCCGGAGGTGAACATGGCAAATGAGCTCATGAAGGGTATCTTCCCACAGGAGGCAAGACCTGCTGAGATGCCGGCCATATTTGCTTCCGCGATTCCGCAGTCAAAAAATCTGTCGGGAAATTCCTTCGCAAAATACTCTGATCTGGTTGAGCCTGAAAGATCCGCATCCAGCGCCACAACCTCAGGATGAAGTCTTCCAAGCTCAAGGAGAGCCTTACCGTAGGCATCCCTTGTTGCCGCTTTTTTTCCGATTTCAAAAGGCATATTACTCAAGGGCTTCACCTGCTTTCTCAAGCTCATCCATTGCTATCTTGAACTCCTCTTCATTTGTGGCCTTACCATGCCAGTCCACCTGACCCTCCATGAAAGACACTCCCTTGCCCTTCAAGGTCTTTGCTATGATGACCGTAGGCATCCCCTTTGTCTCCCTGGCCTCCTTCATAGCCGCTCTGATCTCATCATAATCATTCCCGTCGATATTGATCGTGTGGAAGTTGAAGGCCTCGAATTTTTTGTCTATGGGATAAGGGGAGCAGACATCTCCTATCGCTCCGTCTATCTGAAGATTGTTGTTGTCAATTATGAGTGTGAGATTGTCGAGCTTCCTCGCGCCGGCAAACATCGCAGCCTCCCACACCTGTCCTTCCTCTATCTCACCGTCTCCGAGAAGGGCATAGACACGATAATCCTTTTTGTCAAGCCTTCCCGCAAGCGCCATACCCACTGCAGCTGAAACGCCCTGTCCAAGTGAGCCCGATGACATGTCAACCCCCGGCACCATCTTCATATCGGGATGGCCCTGAAGATAAAAGTCTGTGTGCCGAAGCTGCTCAAGATCCGAAAAAGGGAAAAAGCCCTTTAAGGCCAGCGCCGCGTAATACCCGGGAGCGCAGTGTCCCTTCGAAAGGACAAAGCGGTCGCGGTCGGGATCACGAGGATTCTTCGGATCCACCTTCATCTCCTCGAAGAAGAGATAAGTAAATATCTCCGTTGCCGAGAGGGATCCGCCGGGATGCCCGCTCTTTGCGTGGAAGGTACTGATGATAATGCCCTTCCTGATCTTGTTTGCGATTCTTTGAAGCTCGATGTTTTCCATTATTTTCCTTTCAGCAGCGGAGCTCATCCAATGTTTTTCTGTAGCCCGGAATACATTCCTCTATGAAGATGTCTACCTCCGGAAGGTCCATTTTTCGAAGCGATTTAAGCGTCGTTTCTTCCGCCGAGAGAAACTCCCTGTTTCCCGCCTTTTCCTCTTCAATGCACTTGATGTAGGCAGAGAGCTTGTCTGCGCCCTTTACGAGCTTTTTCTCGTAGGAAAGCTCCTCACCCGGAGAAAAGATGCTCTCGTATTCATCCTTCAGATCATCGGGAAGAAGCGATGTGAGGCGGCGCTGCGCCTCTTTTTCGATATCCTTGTACACATGCCTGATCTCGTCATTATAATATTTGACGGGAGTCGGCATATCGCCCGTGATGATCTCGGTCGCGTCATGATACATCCCGATAAGCGCGGCACGTTCACCGTTTAAGTTTTTCCCGAGTCTCTTGTTTCCGATGACGCAGAGCGCGTGGGCTATCATCGCGACCTCGAGCGAATGCTCCGAGAGATTCTCGTTTGAGGAATTCTTCATGAGCGCCCAGCGGTCGATCCATTTGAGGCGCGAGATCATCGCGAAAAAATTATTTTCCATGATAAGATGAGAAGTGCCTGCCTATTGGAGCAGGCACTTTGTTGTATCTGATTTTCAGCCTTCGCTTGCCGTGGGTCCCTGGGACGCATTTGCGACCAGCATCACGACTCCGTTTACGAGAAGGGCGATACCGATGAATACGGTGACCACATCTACAAACGCATACTGAGTGATGAGCATTATTATTCCAAGCACAATAAGAAGCAGCGCAGCGATGATCGAAAGTCCCCTTCCGGCACCGCTGGTTTTGAAACTTTCTATCAGATCAAGAATACCAACAATGAGAAGTATGATGCCTATCACGACAGGAATAAGCCCTGTAATGAAGGGGGGATTTACGAGAAGAAGTATGCCTATGACAGCCGCTATAATGCCAAATATTATATTCTGCGTGGGCTTTGGCGACGCCTTTGATGTGAAATAAGTAATAATGAAAAATGCCGCCGCGATCAGGAGCACTATACCGAGGATCACGATTCCCACGGTGACGACGTCTGCGCGAAGTACGACGAATACCACTCCCAGCGCGATCGAAAGAATCGCTATTACGAGCTTGTTACCGAAAAAACTTTTTACCTTGTCCATGAAAAAACCTCCTCAAATTACAAAAAACACCGCAAAGATAATATATCATTTGCCCTTCGTTTTCAACGAAAATAAATCATACAGAATTAATGAAAATATCCATATATTCAAGCATTTCAGCCTGCATTTTTGACA
>CAMVHB010000037.1 GCA_947167155.1 uncultured Lachnospiraceae bacterium
ATGGAAGGCATAGATGCTGCGATAAGAAGGTCGCTTGAAATGTCTCAGAATTGAATAGATATCTCATATACAAAACGACCGGCGGGAAAAACCCGCCGGTCGTTTTTGTTCATCCTGTTGTTTTCAGCCTTTCGTATTGAAGAAAGAAAGCAGGTCCGTAAGCTCGCTTGCTATTCCCTCGAGCCTTGCGGATATCTCCTTCATGTCCGCCACAGTGGAATTGACCTGCTCCATGGAAGCAGATGTCTCTTCGCTCGATGCCGCATTCTCTTCCGAGATCGCGGAAAGAGAGGACATGGTATCGTTGACGGAACTGCACTTGTCCTTGATGACATCGCAGGCTTCCTTCGCGCGCTCGAAGCTGTCCCGAACCTCCGCGATCTGGTTCGAAACTGTCTCCACGGATTCCTGCGCGTTTCCGGATATCTCCTGCTGCCTTGCCATTATATTTGAAAGATCGTCTACGGTCTTCACCGCGGAGGAACTCCTTGCTGAAAGGTGGTTCATGATCTCTGCTATCGAGGCCGCCGATTCCTTCGACTGATCCGCGAGATTTGATATCTCCTCAGCAACAACCGCAAATCCCCTTCCGGCCTCGCCTGCACGGGCTGCCTCGATTGAAGCGTTGAGGGAAAGGAGGTTCGTCTGCGTCGCTATGGAATCGATAGCAGATACTGCCTCCTGAACCTCTCCTACGAAGGAATCCACTGCCTTCATCGCATCCGAAACCTCCGCGAGAGACATTTCAGTCTGTGACATAGCTTCCTTCAGTTCGTCGAAGCTCTTCTTCATGTCATTGGAGTGGTCCGCCATCTCGTGAGCCTTCTGATCCGAGGATGTGACCTCATCCGTAAGATCGTCTACGGAATTTACGATATCCCCGATGGCCTGAACGCCGCCCTGAACGGTCTCAGCCTGGGATGTGGCGCCTGTCGCGATCTCGCCGACGGCCTCACTGACATTTTCTGAATTTTCCTCCGTATGCATCGCGGACTCGGTCATGGTCTTCGCGGAAGCGGATATCTCATGGGCCTTGTCTGTGATGTTTGAGATCACGTCTGTCAGCTTGTCACGGAGAGAAGCCGTATTACGCGCGAGCTCTCCGAGCTCATCCTTTCTCTTAAGGGATCTTTCATCGAGGCTGAATACGAGATTTCCGCTTGAGATCTTTGAATTCGCGTCATCCGCGTCAGCTACTACCTTTGTTATCTTGTTTGAAAGGATGATGGCGATGATGAGGAACACCGCTACCACGATAGCAGAGATCACTATCATCATGAGAAGGACGTTCAAGATCGAGCCTTCGATATCAGCCCTCGGGATCCCTGCAAAGAACATACCCACACAGGAGCCGGATCCGTCTATGATCGGAAGGTAGGATACAAAATAGGCTTTGCCCGCAACCTGGGTATTCTCGGAAGAATAAGTCTGCTTGCCCTGAAGAACGGCCTTTATAACGGCATCCCCGGCCTTGGTTCCTACCGCTCTCTTCCCGTCGGTGCCCTTGACAGATGTGGCGCGTCTCGTGTCCCCTACGAAAAGGGTGCAGTCGATATCCGTATCCCTCTTGTAGGTGTCAAAAAGCTGTGTCAGTTTCTCGTGAACATCCTCTCCGTTCATCAGGATCTGATCCGTCGCTTCATCATACTCAAGGGAAGTGACGCCCGCCTCCGAGGTCTTGAACTGTTCATAGACCATGCGGTTTACGGCGTAGAGCCTGTCATCATAGCTCTCTGAAAGAGTTGACCTCAGCGTGATCACCGATACCAGGCACAGGAGCACTGTAACGATGATCATCGGCAGCAGAGCGAGCGCAAGAAGGCTTGCCCGAAAGCCGCCCCTTTTCTTCTTTGAACCATTCTTTGCCATGGATTTTCCCTTTCTATCCGGTTTCAGATACACTGACAATATGTCGTACTGATCTAGCCGTGAAAAAATAGATATTGTGGTATACAGTGGTGTATTATACGCTATGTGGGTACAAAGGACAAGTGTTTTTACTATTATCTGACTAAATTCTGACGCGGTCAAAAAACTGCTTGATTGTAGTTTCTTTCTATGTAATAATTTTTGAGTTGCTGTTTAGGGTACGGATGGCATGAAGCCATTCTTTCGGGACGCAGAAGCGTTTTATAAAGTACCCTTGTCAGGCTTTTTTATTGATGTCATGAGGGCATCTTGCTTTCAGCAGGAAGCAGGATGCTCTTTTATTTTGGTGATAGCTTTGCTGAAAAAGAAAAAAAAGATACTCATTATCATCATCCTTGCTGCCGCCGTATTATTAACGGCATTCATCGCCCTCTTCCTCGGATCTTCGGATATGGGCTTTTCTGATGGTATTTCCGCCCTTTTCAAAACGGGAGATGAGACATCTGTAAGGATAATTTGGAATATCAGGATCCCGAGGATCCTTGCCGCCCTGATCGCCGGTGCCGGGCTTTCCGTATCGGGACTCATAATGCAGACTGACCTTTCAAATCCAATGGCTTCCCCTTCGACCCTCGGAGTCTCAAACGCGGCGGTCTTTGGAGCGAACCTTTCGATCATCGCCTTTGCCGGAGGCTTCCTTGAGACCGGGAACAATGTGAAAAGCTATACGGCAGGGGTCAACCCCTTTTCGACCTCGCTCATAGCCTTTCTCTTTTCGACATTATCGATAATATTGATCCTCCTCCTTTGCAGGATAAGATCCTTTCAAAAGGAGGTCGTGGTTCTTGCAGGGATCGCTGTCGGCGCCATCTGGACGGCCGCGACCACGGTGCTTCAGTTCTTTGCAACTGATGTGGGGATCTCTGCCGCCGTGATATGGAATTTCGGGGACCTCGGAAGGGCAACCTATGCCACCGACCTGATCATGGCGGTCGTGGTCCTCTTTGGCGCTGTCTGTTTTTCATTATCTTCATGGAAGCTGAATGCCCTGCTTTCGGGAGATGCCGCGGCGCACAGCATGGGGGTCAATGTCAATCGCCTCCGGGCGCTTACTATGCTTATGGCATCACTGATCACCGCGGTCTGCGTATCCTTCCTCGGGATCATAGGCTTCATTGGCATCATAGGTCCGCATATCATGAAGAGATTGACAGGCCACGACCACAGGTTTTCGATCCCGGGCAGCATGCTGATGGGAAGCCTGATACTTCTTCTTTCGGATACTTTTTCACGAAGCCTCGGGCACGGCACTGCCCTCCCTGTCGGAGCGATAACATCGCTTCTCGGGGCGCCCTTCTTCGTCGCCATTATTTTTTCAAGAAGGGGGACGGGACACTATGATTGAGATAAGAGGCCTTTCATTCAGATATTCAAGGTTTTCAAGGGAAGTGCTGTCAGGCGTCAGTTTGACGCTTGATGACGGCGAGATAGGCATACTCCTCGGAAAGAACGGCTCCGGAAAGACCACACTCTTTCGGAATATCCTCGGGATCAACCGCCCGAAAGGCGGGAGCATCCTTTTTGACGGAAAGGATATCACTAGGCTTTCCCGCCGCGAAAAGGCAAGGCTGATCGCATATGTCCCGCAGCACATCCACTTCGGGGAGCTCTCGGTCTATGACAGCATCATGATGGGGCGGATAAGCTACTTCGGTCTTTCAGCGGGCGAACATGATATGGCGGTCGTTGACAGGATAATAAATGAGATGGGGCTTTCCTCTATTTCAGATCGAAACGCGGAGGAGCTTTCCGGCGGAGAAAAGCAGAAGGTCGCGATAGCACGTGCACTCGCGCAGGAACCGAAGATGCTCATATTTGACGAGCCGACCGGGAATCTTGATATAGCAAACGAGCAATTGATAATAAGAGAAGCCAAAAAGCTATCAAAGGAAAAAGGAATAAGCATATTATCTTCCCTCCACGATCCAAACGAAGCCATAGACCTCGGAGACCGCTTCTTCTTTCTGAAGGACGGGAAGGTGGCCTTCACCGGCGACAGCGGCGTATTTTCGGAAGAGACCATAAAAGAAGTCTTTGACGCGGATGTTACTATCACTGAGATTTCAGGGAGAAAAGTAATACTAAAAAATGTTTTGCAAGTAAAGGAGAACAAAAAATGAGAATAAAAAAGATCGCATCAGTATTTCTGGCCGCAGCTATGGCTCTGTCGATCACTGCCTGCGGCTCAAGCACAGGAAACAGCAGCAGTCAGACCGCCTCTTCATCAAGCGCCGTTTCCTCTGCGGCTCAAAGCTCTTCAACTTCTTCGTCGGCAAGCGAAACGACAGCGGCTGAACAGAAGGTCACCGACATGATAGGAAGGGAAGTCACCATCACCCCGGGAAGCTACAAGAGTGTCGTATGCATCGGTGCGGGTGCGCTTCGTATGTATTCATATATCGGTGATGTAAAACTCCTCTGCGGTGTTGAGGATATAGACAATGAAAGCCTTTCTGAGCGCCCCAGGATGTTTGACTCTGTGGCGCGCCCCTATGTCCTCGCCTTCGGCGACACCTTCAAGACCCTCCCCTCCTGCGGAGTCGGCGGTCCCAACGCCCAGGCCGCGGAGGCTGAAAAGATCCTCTCCTGCAAGCCCGATATAGTGATCTCCGAATATGAGGATGTGGACAAGGAAAACGCCCTTGCAGAGGCTCTTGGCGTTCCTGTGATCACATTAAAGACCGGACCTAACGGAGTTTTTGATGAAAACTTTTCTTCCTCTCTCACCCTTCTCGGAAAGATCTTTGATAAAGAAGAAAAGGCTGAAACGCTCAATGCCTTTGTAAAAAAAGAGACTGAGGACTTAAAGAAGAGGACCGCGGACATAGCTGATGACAAGAAACCCTCTGTCTATATCTGCGGACTTGGAAACTGGGGAACAACGGATCACCTGATGACAGCCCAGGGCTACATTACCTTTGATATATTGAATATAAAGAACGCGGTTTCGGGGCTTTCGAAGAACGGGATCCAGAAGATCGAGGCTGAGAAGTTTGTGTCACTTGGCGATTCTTCCGATATCATGATAATAGATGCCGCAGCCGTAAAGAACATCAAGCCGCTCTTTGCCGAGAACCCTCAGATGTTTGACCACATGAAGGCGTGGAAAAATGGTGAAGTTTATCTTCAGATGGCGTACAATGCTTATTATACCAACTTTGAAACGGCACTTGTAAACGCATGGTTCATAGGAAAGTCAGTCTATCCTGAAAAGTTCTCCGATGTAGATATTGCCGCGAAGACGAATGAGGTCACAAAGGCTTTCCTCGGGGTTGAGCTTTCTGAAAAGATCTCTTCCGCTCCTTCAAGCTTCGGAGGCTATCAGAAGATAGATACCGCAACTTTCTTTACAAAATAATGATGGAAACAGAAATTATTAAAAATTTTTTTGACAAAGCTGCAAAGACCTGGGATGAGGAGCTCATTTTCGATCCCGATATCATAAATACCATCCTCGATAATGCGTCGGTATCTTTGGGTAAGGATATCCTTGACGTAGCCTGCGGCACCGGCGTCCTCATACCCTTCTATCTTTCGCGGGATGTAAAGAGCGTGACCGGAGTCGATCTTTCGGAAGAGATGATAAAGATAGCTTCAGGGAAATTTTCGGATGAGCGGGTAAGCTTCATCTGCGGAGATATCGAGGAAGTCTCGCTCAAAAAAAAGTTTGACTGCGTAGTCCTCTACAACGCCTTCCCCCACTTCCCCGATGAAAAGAGCCTCATAAAAAGGCTCTCATCGCTCCTTAAAGAAGGCGGAACTCTTGCGATAGCCCACGGCATGAGCCGGGAAAAGATCAATATGCATCACGACGCCCTTGCAAGGGGTGTGTCAAAGGGGCTTATGGAGGCAGAAGAGCTTCGTGAACTGATGTCTGAATATCTTTCAGTAAAGACCTGTATCTCCGATGAAAAAATGTATGAAGTCGTCGGGACAAAGGAGTGAAGAACATGCATGTACTCATAATGGACGGACAGGGCGGCGGGCTTGGAAAGCAGCTCGTAACCGCCTTGAAGGATGAGCCGGATATCTTCATCACTGCAGTAGGCACAAATTCCACTGCTACGAACGCGATGCTGAAGGCGGGTGCGAACGAGGGGGCGACAGGTGAAAACGCTGCCGTAGTCGCCTGCAGGAAGGCTGATGTGATCATGGGTCCTGTAGGGATCGCGATCGCGGACTCGCTCCTTGGTGAGATCACTCCCAAGGCTGCTGCTGCCGTCGGTCAGAGCAGCGCAAAGAAGATCCTTATCCCGATGAACATGTGTGACATCATGATACCGGGACTCAAAAGCGTTCCCATAAAAAACCTTATAAGTGATGCGGTAGAACAGCTCAAAACTATCTCTGAATAACAAAAGCCCCCGGAAAGCCTCTTGGCATCCCCGGGGACTTTTCCCGTGCGTGAGAAGATTCGAACTCCCGACACCTTGGTCCGTAGCCAAGTGCTCTATCCAGGCTGAGCTACACGCACACTGCTTTTTTTCGAAAGCCGTATAATAGTAGCACTTTAAAAGGGGAAAATCAAGCAGTTTTTAAAAATAGTGCCAAGTGTGCCACGGGGACGGTTCTTTTGGCACCCCCCCATTGACCTCATAAAAACTCTGACGAAAGCGGGTCAATTATGCGTATCCCCTTTTCGGGATTCCAGGAACTTAAGCTCCCTCACCGCTGCCGCATCAGCAGGATAGGCTGTCACGTAGGCATTTGCCTTCTCATAGGCCTTGTCGAAATCCCCCGTAAACTCAAGACAGGCGATCTCAGTCCTCCTCAAGGATTTGATCGCGGACTGGTTCTGCATTATCTTTTTCGTATTTTCTTCTGAGTCTGTCGAAAGGGGAGTCAGAGCCTGATCTACGTAAGTAAGGGCGCCTGAGTAATCGCCGGATATCCTTGAGATCTCCGCAAGAAGCGAGAGACCCTCGATCGAGGGCTCATTAACCTTTGAAAGATAATCCTCCCTCTTTGAAGCCGCGCCTTCCGTATCGCCGTGCTGTGCCATAGCCTTTGCTTCGTAAAGGAGAGCCTCATTGTTCCCAAGCATCGCCGCCTCTTCAAAAGCGTTTATACCCTCTTCGTATCTGTCGAGGATAAGGAGCATCCTCCCACGCCCTGTAGACTTTGTGCTGCCCTCTCCGGTATATGCGACAGCCTTTTGGAGCACGCCTGCCGCCTCTTCAAAAAGCCCGTATGACATCAGATTTTCGTAGGCCATTATCCCCATATCATAATTTCCGGGAGCAAGCGTCAGCGCCTCATTATATGTATTGACCGCCTCCTCGTTCATACCCTTTGCAAGGAGGATACTGCCCTTGAAGAAAAGAGCGTCAGTATCCTTCTCATCAAACTCAAGAAGGGCGTTCATCCTTTCAAGCGCACCATCAAGGTCAGAGAGCATGAAGTCTGCGGAAGCAAGATAGAAATTGATGTCCTTCTCCCTGTCTCCGACCACATAACCGGCATTGTCGAGAGCCCTCTCAAACTGAGTCTTCGCCTCTGCATAATTACCTGCCTTCATATATTCAATGCCTGCGGCCTTGAAAGCATCCTGCCTCTCACTCTTGTCGGCACAGCCGGTGAGAAATGCTGTCAAAAGCATGGCCGCCATCACTGCAAACAGTCCTTTTTTTCTCAAAGCAAACTCTCCTTAATTAATAAAACTGTAACTATTATACCTTATTCCACTTGCAGTTGCACAGAAAAACTGCTATGATGTTATCTGCTTGCGGATATAGTTCATCGGTAGAATGCGACCTTCCCAAGGTTGAGAGGCGAGTTCGATTCTCGTTATCCGCTCTACGGTTTCGAAAGAAACCGTTTTTTTTATTTTCAGGGGTTATCTTTCTCTTACTGCTCACCGATATACAAAATGTAGCCGGATAGTGCCGACATGGAAGTCGGTAATGCAGGGATAGCGGTCCGGTCAGATTTATTACTGCGGCAATGTCCGCGTAAGACCTCAAGGAGGAGGTGCCTTTCATGAGTCTCTTTAAAGACCTTTGTTCAAGCTATTTTTACCCTTTGCCGGACAGACAGCCGGTCTATCTTGCGTTCAAAAAAATGATCTGAAACAGAAAGCGCGGGGCCGCATCAGAAGATGCCATAATGCTATTTCCTCATGTGGCCTCGCTTTTGTCTATATCCCATTTTTGCTTACATCTTTGTCCATCTATCCCAATGGATGAAGAAGAAAAAGCCCCCTCATGCGAGGGAGCTTTTTTCGTTTAGTCGAATATCTCTTAGATCAGCCCGTATCTTACAAAGATAATGAGCATCGAGAGCGCCACCACAATGATCGTGGCCGGGGCGCAGAGCTTCAGGTACTTGCCCCAGGTCACCACATAACCTGACCTCTCCGCCGTTGATATGCCGACGACATTTGCGGAAGCGCCGATAGGAGTCATTGAACCGCCGATATCCGTTCCTATTGAAAGCGTCCAGGCGAGAACATGAAGATCGACTCCTGAGAGCCCCGCAAGGCTTTGGATGACAGGCACCATCGTAGCCGAGAAGGGGATATTGTCGACGAAGGCGGAAGCAATGGCCGATACCCAGATGATTATCGCGACCATTATCAATGCGTTGCCGCCGGATACATTTTCGATCCAGTTTGCTATGAGCTCGAGCACGCCGGTCTGTTCAAGTCCTCCGACTACTATGAACAGTCCTATGAAGAATAGCAATGTCTTGTAATCGACTGTCTTTAAGACCTTCGGTATCCTCTTCCCATAGGATATCAGTGTCACCGCTGCTATCGCCACCCCGATCAGGGCCACAGTAAAGCCGGTCTGGGCGTGGGTTATAAGGAGCACTACCGCCGCAAGGAAGATCACCCAGCTTATCACGAAATGCTTTTTGTCCGTGATCGCATCCTTCGGATCCGGGATCTTTGAAATATCGATCCCGCCTTCCTTGTGATTCACTGTCAGCGACTTTTTGCATACGAGCAGGAAATAAACAAGTACAACCGCAAAGCAGATAAGAGCGATAAGCCCCGTATTCTTCAAGAAGTCAAAGAAGGTGTAGCCCAAAGACGTTCCGATAATGATATTCGGCGGATCGCCGCACATCGTTGCGCTGCCGCCGAGGTTCGCGCAGAAGATCTCCGCGAGTATCATCGGGACCGGCGGGAATTTGAGAAGCTGCGCAAGCTCGATAGTAACTGCCGCAAGGAAGAGGATGACCGTGATCGAGTCGATGAACATCGAGAGCACGAAGCTCATTATCATAAAGGTAATGAGTATGGGGATGACCTTGTAATGCACGGCCTTTGCGATACGAAGGCAGAGCCATCTGAAAAAGCCCGATTCCTCCATGCCGGCGACCATTATCATCATACCGGCGACAAAGATTATCGTAGACCAGTTGATCCCGATGGAAACAGTCTCATGCCCGCTCCCGACATACCAGAAGCCCACATCTCCGAATGTAGTGAGGTTGAGCGTCTGCCAGGCGGCAGAGGGAGACTGCATTATGATCCCGAATACTATTATCAATGTCAGAACCCCCGCACCGAGGGTCACCCACTGCCTCTCGATCTTGTCCGTGATGATGAGGACGAACATTATGATAAAGATCACGAGAGCAGCTATCTGAGCAGCATTCATTTATGTCCCTTCTTTCGAAACAGATTTGAAACTCATACTATATTAGCCGACATTATTTTTTTGTCAAATGACAATGTAGACCCCGTTGTCATTTCTTAATTAAAAATAATCTACAAAAGAAGACGAAAAAAAGGTATCATATCAAAAGATAAACACGAATACGAAGGAGGTCTCACTTGGATAAAAAACCGCGTCATCTCATGAATCCCCTTGATTTTTCCGTGGAAGAGCTTGAAAGCCTTATGGATCTTGCAAAGGACATCGAGGCAAACAGGGAAAAATACGCGCATGCCTGCGCCGGGAAAAAGCTGGCTACATTGTTCTATGAGCCGTCCACGAGGACCCGTCTTTCCTTTGAAGCCGCAATGCTGAATCTCGGCGGGTCGGTTCTTGGCTTTGCCTCTGAAGACTCAAGCTCTGCAGCAAAAGGCGAGTCGGTCTCAGACACTCTTTCCGTAGTATCCTGCTATGCCGATATCTGCGCCATCAGGCATCCGAAGGAGGGCGCACCCCTTGTCGCATCACAGCATGCCTCGATCCCCGTCATCAACGCGGGGGACGGCGGACACCAGCATCCCACGCAGACTCTCACAGATCTTCTCACAATACGCTCACTTGACGGAAAGATAGAAAATCTTGTGATAGGCCTCTGCGGCGACCTGAAATTCGGCCGCACTGTCCACTCCCTTATCAATGCGCTGATACGCTATCCAAACATCCGCTTCGTCCTCATCTCGCCTCCGGAGCTTCGCATCCCGGACTATATCAGGGAGGATGTCCTTATCAAAAACGATATTCCCTTTGAAGAAGTGATCAAACTCGAAGAAGCAATGCCTTCTCTTGACATCCTCTATATGACGAGGGTTCAGAAAGAGCGCTTCTTCAATGAGGAGGACTATCTTCGCATGAAGGGCTATTACATCCTTGACAAAAAGAAGATGACTCTCGCAAAGGATAATATGCTCGTGCTCCACCCTCTCCCCCGTGTGAACGAGATATCTGTGGAGGTGGACGAGGACCCCAGAGCTGCCTATTTCAGGCAGGCGCAGTACGGCGTTTATATCAGGATGGCGCTTATCCTGACGCTACTTGATATCAAAGTCTAAGGGAGGAAAAAATGCTCAATATAAGCGGAATACAGGAAGGCTATGTGCTCGACCACATAAAGGCAGGAATGAGCCTTCGGATATATCACGATCTGAAACTTGACAAGCTGACAAAGGGGACCGTCGCGATCATCATGAACGCGGTCTCAAACAAGATGGGAACAAAGGACATCATCAAGGTCGAGTGTCCGGTTGACGCGATCGACCTTGATATACTGGGTTATATAGATCACAACATCACCGTGAATATCATAAAAGACGACAAGATAATAGAAAAGCGCGCCCTTACTCTCCCGAAGGAGATCAGAAATGTCATAAAATGCAAGAACCCCCGCTGCATCACTTCTATAGAGCAGGAGCTCGACCAGGTCTTCTTTCTTTCGGATCCGGATACCGAGACCTACCGGTGCAAATACTGCGAAACAGCGTACAACAACTGACAAAGGGAACGGACACTATCCCTCAGCACCTGCAGCAGAAGCACATCAGATTCATGCAGATAAGGTCAGCACACCAACTTGAAGAGCTGTTGTTCCCGTAAGGATTTCCATAAGCTGCGCGGCCCGTTTCATACCAGCCGCCGGCACCGATATTGTTGAGCCTTTCGGAAAACTCGCGGAAGGTCGGGTTGTTTGGCTCGAGCTGGATCGCACGGCTTATGAAGTTCTGAGCATTCGCCATATTTCCCATTCCCTGCGACGCGACCGATGCGAGATAGAACCAGGTACCGTTCCTTTCATATTCCGGAACCTCAAGGAGGGCATGCATGGCCTCGCTGCTTCGGCCGTTCCTGATATAGTTGACGGCTGCCTGCATCTCGGGCGAGATCCCGTCCGATTGCTGCTGCCTCTCATTATTTCTTCTGAAAGCATCGGAAAAGCCGCCAAAGGCTGAATCATCCGAAAAGCCCGCCTGACGGTAGCCGTACGACGATCCGGGACCGCGGCCCGCGCTTTGTCCGGCTCCACCCTTTCTCTCGTTCATGATCTGGTCGTAAGCGATGTTGATCTGCTTGAACTTCTCCTCGATAGCATCCTTGTTCGGATTGTTCAAATTCGCATCGGGATGATAGCGCCTCGAGAGATTTCTGTATGCTCTTTTTATGTCATCATCGGAGTCACTTCGTGATACTCCAAGTACCTTGTAAGGATCCATTATTTTTTCTGTTCTTTCGAAAGATACCGTTTTTTTGCTATATTGAAGCGGCTCCAGACACCGCTGTAAAGAATATTCCTGATAATTCCGGAGTAAGTGAGTACGGGAAGCATTTCAAAAGCGTTGACGCACTCACTTATGTAAGCCGTAAGCAGGGGCTCCGTAAAGTCCGTCATATCTGACATGTTCGAAAAGCCCATGAGATGCAGCGGATTGAACCTATGCTTCTTCCTGTCAGAAAGATAATCATAATAGGCATCAAGGAGATAGATATATTTCCCGAGGTAGAAGCCGCAGGAAAAGAGCTTCTCCGAGAACTCATCTTTTTTCCTTACGAAGCATTCTGAAAGCATTTCGCCGGTGAAAGAGGAAAGAATGTCGATATCGGATACCTTTTCCTCCTCAGCTTCGGTTGTCTTTTTCACACAAAGCGCGGCAGCCTTTGCCTTGTCTTCATATTTTCCCGCAGATGAGCGGTAAATCTCTTCAAGCGATGACAGAAGCTTTTTGTAAGCAAGCGCTCCCCCGTCATGAACCCTGTCCTTCAGGCTCTCATATGAGAGGATAATATCAATATCAGCGGCATATGAGATAAATTCATTTTCATATGCCTCCCGATTTTTTAAGGGATGGACTGCGCATTTGAACGAAAAGCTGTTTTCCGGGGGCTCATAGAGTCCCGAGAGAAGGAGGGCAAGAAAGACCGAATCATAATTCAAAAGTATCTCGCATTTCTGTCCGCCCCGCTTTTTCAATTCCCTGCAAAGCCCGCAGTAGAAGGCCTGATATATTGCCTTCTCCTCTTCGGAAAGGCTCTTGGGATTCGCGTTTACAAAGCCAAACATGAGCTCTCAAGACCTTCCCGAAAAGCTGTTTTTGCACTTCGGGCATACTATTTCAACTTTCCCGTGCCCCTTCGGGATCCTCACCTTCTGTCCGCAGGACGGGCAGGTGAAAAGCTTGTAATCAGTGACATCCCGGAATTTTGCATCAACACTCTTCTGCCCTCTTGATGGAAATCTGAACCTGTTTATGATATTCATGAAGGCTCTGTTTTCCTTCTGTCTTGCCGCAATATTTTTTGAAAGCGTCCGAAAGACGGAAAGTGCAAAGAGCGCGACAAATACGACATAAACTACCACATTATGTGAAAATACAACAGCGATCGCAAGCGCTATCGTCGCGATCCACGTGAGTATCCCAAGAGCGTCTATCCCGTTTTTCCCGTAAAATATCCTTGAAAAAAAGTTTCGCATTTCTTATCCCTTAAAAATAATGAAAGAGCGGCTGTAAGCCGGGTTCTGTCTGGCGCGGACATCTATCTAGGGCTGGTTCTTCAGCCTCAAGCAACCTACCTGAAGCTCGGCGAGCAGCGTCAACGCTTCGTTTTGGTCTTGCTTCGGATGGGGTTTACACTGCCGTTTGAGTTACCCCAAACGCGGTAGGCTCTTACCCTGCCATTTCAAACTTACCTGTGACAAAAGTCCATCGGCGTGATATTTTCTGTTGCACTTTCCCTGAGGTCACCCCCGCCGGCCGTTAGCCGGCATCCTGCTCTGCGAAGCCCGGACTTTCCTCTCCCCGGTTTGCCGGGCAGCGTCCGCGCACCGCTCTTTCGCGAAACAGAATGATAACAAAGACGGGGAGGAAAATCAATTCCTCCCCGCCCTTTCATTATCTTTTGACATCAGCCGTTTGCAGCCCGTTCATCTTCCTCAAGTGAATACTGCTTTTCGATCGTGACCTTTTCCTTGTAGCCGGAGAAGATCTTTTCAACCTTTTCCTTGTCAGGCTTCGGCGAAAGAAGCGAGACCACCGGTACGATCACAAGCCCTATAAGCATCGTGATCGCGCCCGCATTGATGGGAGATGCGATATAGTGGAAGATCATGTTTGTCACGGTGATCGTGACACCCGAGATGAAGCAGGCCCAGACAGCAGCCTTTGTGGTCCTCTTCCAGTAGAGCCCGTAAAGGAGAGGTGCCAGGAACGATCCCGCCAGGGCGCCCCAGGAATAGCCCATCAATTGCGCTATGAAGGTCGGGGGATTCAATGCAAGAACTACGGAGAGCACGATGAAGAATATGAGGAGCAGTCTCATCAGACGCACCTTTGACTTTTCTGTCATATTGGGTCTGGCCTGAGCCACAAGATCGAGAGTCACAGAGGACGATGAGGTGAGCACCAGTGAAGACAATGTAGACATGGACGCCGAGAGCACCAGCACGATCACGATACCTATCAATATGTCAGGCAGTCCCGAGAGCATGGTGGGAACTATCGCGTCGTAGGCTACCGAACCATTCTCTGTATGTATCGCGGGATTTTCGGAATAAAGCCTTCCGAAGCCCCCGAGGAAGTAGCAGCCTCCTGCTACGATTATCGCAAATATTGTAGAGATAACGGTCCCCGCCTTGATCGATCTCTCGTCCTTTATCGCGTAGAATTTTCCGACCATCTGCGGAAGTCCCCAGGTACCCAGGGATGTGAGGACCACGACACCAAGAAGGTTCAGCGGATCCGGACCAAAGAAGGAGGTAAAGGCGCCCTGCATGCCCTCCGATACAGGAAGGTCGGACGGATATTGCGACAGTGTTGTGAGCGACTCCATGAAGCCGCCGTTTGCCCGGATCACAGCGACTATCACAGCCGTGATGCCGAAGAGCATTACTATCCCCTGGACAAAGTCGTTCACTACCGTTGCCATATAACCGCCGAGGATCACGTAGATACAGGTCAGTGCCGCCATCACTATGACGCAGACCTCGTAAGGGATATCAAAGGCCATCTTGAAGAGACGTGAAAGACCGTTGTAAACGCTTGCCGTGTATGGAATAAGAAATACAAAGGAGATGAGCGCGGCCGCGATCTTCAGTACATTTGAATCATAGCGCTTTCCGAAGAAATCCGGCATAGTCTGAGAATCGAGGTGCTTTGTCATTACCCTTGTACGGCGGCCGAGGATCAGCCAGGCAAGGAGCGAGCCTATCACGGCATTTCCTATTCCGGCCCAGGTCGCCGAGATCCCATACTTATAGCCGAACTGCCCGGCATAACCGACAAAGACCACCGCCGAAAAATAAGATGTACCATAGCCGAAAGCCGTAAGCCAGGGACCGGCACTACGGCCTCCAAGCACGAAGCCCTCAACTGAATTTGCCTTCTTCCTCGTCGCGACGCCTATCATTATCATCACGAAAAAGAAGATGATCAGAAATACGATCTTGATAGCCATTTTTTCATTCCTCCCGGTTTTGCTTTATCGCTTTAAAGCGACGAACCGAAGGGTATTATAGTCCTTTATCTGAGGCTTCGCAAGCGGCTTTTTGTATGATATAATAAGTTGAATTTTTGTGTTTTTGGGGAGATCATCAAATGGTTCATACCGCGATCATATTATATTATTTCATCAGTGCCGTTCTGGCCTTCGTCATATTCGGTATTTTTCTCAATCAAAAGAAACGGAGCAACGGCTACCTTGTCACGGTCTACGCTCTGACAGCTATCGCAAACCTCGGCTACCTTTCGCTTGCTATTTCGTTTGACAATGGCTCTGCCATATTCGCAAACAATGTGACCTATGTCGGTGGCTGCTTCTTTCCCTTTGCCTGCTTCATGATCTGCGCGGATCTTTGCGGCATGACGATCCCTATGTATGTGAAGCTTCCTATGGCGCTGCTTTCGAGCATTACCGTGGTGCTTGCTTTTACATCTGGCTACACGGACTTTTATTACAAAAGCATCGAAATGGTGAAGGATTCAGACAATATCTCCCACCTCGTGAAGGTCTACGGTCCCGGTCACAATGTCTATATCGCCATGCTGATAATCTATGTAATGGCACTTATGGCGCTCCTTATCATCTCCTTCTTCCGGAAGACCAAAACCTCGTGGAAGACAATGACGCTGCTTGCAGTGATACTGCTTTTGAATGCATTAAGCTACATCCTTGAGAGAGGGCTTCACCTTCAGATCGAGCTCGTTCCCATCACCTACCTCATCACTGAGACCTTATTCCTCATCATATATCAACGGATAGATATGTACGATATGACCGCAAATGTCCTTCACGCCTGGGATCGGATGAAGGAATACGCCTATATCGTCGTTGACAAGAAGCTGAACTTCATTGGCGCGAGCGCCCTTGCGAAACAGATCTTCCCGGAGCTTCTTTCCCAGAGGATAGATGCACCTTTTGCTTCGGACACGCACCCCACCCTCCTTGGCCTCCTGAAACGCGCGGAAGAAATAAACCGCGACAATCCAAAGATCAAGGTCGCCTCGGTAGAGGTAGAGGAGCGGGTCTTTCGTGCCGAGCTCAATTTCCTCGAAGGGAATTTCCTCTCGGGCGGCTACATACTTGAGCTCTTTGACATTACTGCGGAAAGGAATTTCCTGCACTCTATCCAGGATCAGAACGAAAGACTTCGACTTGCGGAGGAAGACGCCGTCAAAGCAAATCACGCGAAGGATTCCTTCCTTGCCGCAATGAGTCATGAGATCAGAACCCCCATCAATACCATCCTCGGGATGAACGAGCTCATCGGCCGTGAATCAAACGAGACCTCCACGCTCACCTACTCAAAGGATATCGATACAGCAGGAAAGATGCTCCTTTCACTCGTCAATGACATCCTCGATTTTTCAAAGATCAGATCGGGAAAATTCTCTCTTCACCTCGTAAATTACGAATCCGCGAAGCTCTTGAACGAATCACTTTCCCTGCTTACCGAGCGGACGGGAGAAAAGAATCTCGCCCTTGAAACAGACATTGACGAAAACATACCGAAGGTTCTTTTCGGTGATGATGTCCGCATCAAGCAGATCATAGTGAACCTCCTTACAAATGCCGTCAAATATACAAATGAGGGAACCATCACCTTTACCGCGGGCGGCATCAGGCACGGGGTAGGAAAGGTGGATCTCATTATCTGCGTGAAGGATACGGGGATCGGGATCAGGTCAGAGGATCTGAAGCTTATCTTTGAGGGCTTTGAAAGACTCGACGAGGAAAAGACGAGAAAGATAGAAGGAACCGGCCTTGGGCTTGCGATCACAAAGAGCCTCGTAAACGAGATGGGTGGAAATATTGAAGTCTCCTCGGTTTACGGCGAGGGTTCTACATTTACAGTGACGATCCCGCAGAGGATAGTCGACCGCTCCGCTATGGGTCCTCTCACTGATTACAAGGTCGGTCAGGCTGCCGTAAAGAGCAGAGCCGCCTACAATGCCGTATTCACGGCTTCTGACGCTATAGTCCTCGCCGTTGATGACAATGAGATGAACCTCTCCGTATTCAAAGGTCTCTTGAAGAAGACCGGGATCAAGATAGATACGGCCGCCGGCGGAAATGAGGCCTTTGCAATGAGCCGTGAGAAAAAATATGACATTATCTTCATGGATCATATGATGCCTGCTCCTGACGGTATATCGACGATGCATATGATAAGGGAGGATGAAGGCAATCCGAATATCGATACCCCCTTCATCGCCCTCACCGCAAATGCCATATCGGGCGCTGAGCGGATGTATATGAAAGAGGGCTTCCAGGGCTATCTCACAAAGCCGGTAGAATCAAAGAAGCTTGAAAATATGGTGATGGAAAATCTTCCAAAAGAAAAGGTAAGGTCGTAAGTGACCTTACCTCTTCTCTTCACACTCCTTTTTGATCAGAAGCTCACTTTGCTTCCTCATACTTCTTTTCAACAACACTCCAGTCGATGATATCAAAGAGCGCGTCCACATATGCGGCACGGAGATTTTTGTAATTGAGATAATAAGCATGCTCCCAGACATCGATGCAGGCGATAGGGATATTGCCGCTCTTCTCTGAATAGGGATTGTCCTGGTTCGGGGATTTTGTCGCGACAAGCTTCTTTTCAGGTGTCACGGAGA